>JAGTVG010000018.1 GCA_018224645.1 Cyclobacteriaceae bacterium | reverse complement strand
CGATTTACTTATCAATACATATACAAAGAACATTCTATTTCAGTTATCAGGATGCCACCCTGCGGGTGGTCACCCGAGGGGTGAAAAACCTGGCGTCCCTGCTTACCGGCAGGCAGGCTAACCCCTAGACGAACGGAGCAAAAGAACATTTCTGGACCGATCCTTATCCCCGGATCATTTACCCTGAAAAGAAACAAACCCTCACCGGATCAGGCCGATTTTTGAAACGTGGTGCAAATATAGACCAGCCCGGATACATTACAAAAATAAGCCGGGAAAAATTTTCAGAGACACTTGGATATTCTGCACGAAGGCCGGAATATGTAATGTCACCCATGATGAAATAGCCGGGGGCAAGGAAAACGGGACCAATTTACCGGCGGTTTATATCTCCGTCATCTCTGGGTTTTGCATCGATTAAACGAAATCACTTAAAAACATGGACAAATAATCAGGATCGCCCGACGGTTACCCTGATTGTGTAAAGAATTATAAATACCTGCAGTAAGAGGCAAATCATTGCAAATAGCCTGATTTTTTATTACATTCATATGGATTTAACAGCAGGCTAATCATGAGATCAGTTCTGGCCATCATCACGTTATTCTGGATATCCTCCCGGGTTATCTTGGCCCAAACCAGCGGGGTGGTTTTACTTACCGCCGATTGCGCCATTCATCCCGCCTGTGCGGATTATATTTCTGCCGGTATTGAAATGGCGGAAAAAGAGGGGGCGGCGTGTGTGATCATTAAACTGAATACACCGGGCGGATTGTTAAAATCAACCCGCGTGATTGTAACCGATATTCTCGAATCTCCTGTCCCGGTTGCCGTCTATGTAGCACCTTCAGGTTCGCAGGCAGCCTCAGCAGGTGTATTTATAACCCTGGCCGGACACATCGCAGCCATGGCTCCGGGAACAAATATTGGGGCAGCCCATCCCGTTTCCCTTCAGGGTATGCAGGATTCCGTCATGATGGAAAAAGCGACCAATGATGCGGCCGCTTTCATCAGAACCATCAGCGAAAAACGGCACAGGAATGTCGAATGGGCGGAAGATGCTGTAAGAAAAAGTCTTTCCATAACTGAAACTGAAGCCTTAACCGAAAATGTAATTGATTTGGTGGCGAATGATGTGCGGGATCTACTTGAATTGATCGATGGAAAGGAAGTAGAAACAGTTGGAGGAAGGAAGGTCCTGCATACTAAAAACGCGGAGATTATTGAGCTCGATATGAGCCTGACTCAAAAACTGCTAAGCATATTAAGTGATCCCAACCTGGCATACATATTATTAATGTTCGGAATCTATGGCATCTTTTTCGAATTGTATAGTCCAGGTGCGATTTTTCCCGGAGTCATCGGAGGAATCTGTTTAATTCTGGCATTTTATTCCATGCACACCTTGCCTGTAAATTATGCAGGTCTGGCATTTATTATTTTTGCGGTTATTCTTTTTATTCTGGAAATTAAGGTTGTCAGTTATGGGATTCTCACCATTGGAGGGATCATTTCCCTTTTACTTGGATCATTGATGTTGATGGATGAAAAATCAGTTCTGGAAGCGATGGAAATTTCAATAGAAATAATCATATTGATTGTGGTATTAAGTGCTGCCTTCTTTTTGTTTGCCATTATGTTTGGTATAAAGGCACAAAAAAAGAGGGTGGCTACCGGTCAGGAAGGTATCATTGGAGAGAAAGGAGTGGTTCTGACAAATCTTAAACCTATTGGTGAAGTCAGGGTCCATGGAGAAATATGGAATGCCGAGAGCATTGATGGAAACATTAATAAGGGAAGTTACATCCTGGTGATTGGGATAGAAAATTTAAAATTAATTGTAAAAAAATTGTAACCTGCCGGGCTCCTGGATGAATGGCTGAAGTTCAAGGAACCAGGGTTTTTGATAAATATGAACCTGTTATTCCGGATATTTTTGAATATTATAAAAATTTATTTTTAAACTTTATATATGGAGGTAACCATGGAAGCAACGTCAGTATACATAGGTATCATAATTGCCTTTGTCATTTTAATTCTTGCCAGCGCAATCAGGATTCTGAGAGAGTATGAAAGGGCAGTCATTTTCCGGTTAGGCAGATTGATCGGCACCAAGGGACCCGGTTTAATTTTACTTATTCCCGTTGTTGACAGCATGGTACGGGTAAGCCTCCGGACGGTGGTCATGGATATACCTGAGCAGGATGTGATTACCAAGGATAATGTGTCCTTAAAAGTGAACGCAGTCCTTTATTTCAGGGTTGGGCAGGCCGATAAAGCCATAGTAGAAGTTGAAAGGTTCCTTGATGCGACATCCCAGCTATCCCAGACTACCTTGAGAAGTGTCCTCGGGCAATCCCAACTGGATGAAATATTGGCGGAACGTGAAAAAATAAACCTGAAACTTCAGCAGATCATTGACAACCAGACTGAACCCTGGGGAATAAAAGTTTCCAATGTAGAAGTAAAACATGTGGATCTTCCCGTTGAGATGCAGAGAGCAATGGCCAAACAGGCTGAAGCCGAAAGGGAAAGAAGGGCAAAAGTGATCCATGCGGAGGGGGAATTCCAGGCAAGTAAAAAGTTGAAAGACGCAGCCGTGATCATTGCCACAGAACCCATTGCCCTGCAGCTCAGGTTTTTACAGACTTTAACGGAGGTTGCCTCTGAAAAGAATTCAACAACCATCTTTCCGGTGCCAATTGATCTATTGACGCCGTTTATTAAAAAAACTGCCATTAAAAAGGATGATTAAACAGTTGAGTGGCTGGGCAAACCGAAGCCTTTTTGGCGAGCCGGATCAAATTCGGATGGACATACCGGTTTTATGATCCATATCCCATTAAAATCATGGCTAAAGCATAAGAAGAAATATGTCCGCACAAAAATTGGTTTATCCATGGATATGGTGAAAAATGATCCGCTGTAATAAATCAAGGGAGCCTGGACGGACTCACCGCTGACCGGTACCGATCATCCGCACCAACTCCGGTACGGATACATGAAGATGCAGAAAAGTGGAGATGTCGTAAAGATGGATATCTATGCCAGCTCCTGGATGAGTTCAAAGCCATCAGGAACTATCTGCCAATCAATTGCTTCATGATATAAAGGTCCAGGCCTTCGTAATCCCGTTCGTTAACAAGGGTGTCGATCTCAGCATCATCCACTGCCCGGGAAATGTTCAACAGGTGGTGGAACATTTCCAGGCTGTTTGTCAGATGTGCCGTGGCATTGTCATCCTTCTGCGTACGCATGGCCTTGACATCCAGTCCAACCCATTCGCCATTCTTCCCATAATCATGTTTGTCCAGGATCCTCACCTGGTTAAAAGCCCTCCGGAGATCCACGGAGCCGAAAGCCTTGTCCTGGTCGAACTTGAGCCCGTTCTGATCGTTGAGGTGAACGGTCCAGAGCTTATTGAAGGCAAGGGCAAATCCCATTTCATCGGAAGGGTCCAGTCCCGCAAGGATGGCATGGGCACTTTCAATATTTACACCCACCCTGTCCGGATCATCCGTCAGCATCCCGATGGCCAGAGCATGGCCGGTTGTCGGCAGGTAAGCATGGTCCATCGGCTCATTAGGTTTGGGTTCGATGCAGATCCGGATCCGGGGATCATAGGCCAGCATTTCATTGATCGCTTCGACAAGCCTGGAAGTAGCCACCTTACTGTCCTTGGATTCCCGGATATAGGTACCTTCCCTGGCCAGCCATAATACAATGAGATCTGTTCCAAGCGCATTGGCGATATCGATGGATATCCTTGACCTTTCCATGGCATATTTCCTGGCGGCGGGATCATTGGCCGTATAACCTCCATCGATCGTCCTGGGGTCTTCCCACAGTCTTGGAGCGACAAATTCAGCGATGAGGCCCAATTGGCTTAGTCTTTTCCGGAGATCCACAGCCTCTTTTCCGATCGTGGCGGCATTTTTTCCTTCGAGTTCCGGAACGGCATCATCATCGTGAAACTGCACCCCGTCGAATCCAAGGGATTTATACATTTCCAGTTTTTTGTCAAATTGGACAGTCTTCCGTACCGGTGGTCCAAAAACATCAGCTCCTTCATGAATGTTCCAGGGACCGAATGTGAATCTGAATGTACCCGCCATTGTTATAAAAAATTTAGGAGTTTAAAATTACATCATGAAGATAGGAAGTTCAGGGTGGATATAAAAATCAAGCAGGGTATTCCTGAGTAGTCGGCTAAAGTTTTCAGGCAAAAAAAATAGATTGCCATTAATAAAATAATCCTTTGCCATGGATCCGGCCCTATAATTCAGGTTAATTTCAGCAAAATGAAAATGGGATTATTTAAAAATATATGACAAAACTATTTCTTCAGGCTTTTTTGTTTTGAATTTCAGAAGTAAGGGTGAGCTGGAATAATCAAAAGAATCCTTTTCCTGTAAATTAAACGTTTACTGATCCTGTTGCCTTTACTTTCCGTTCCGGGAGGATCCGGCAGGATTTCAATCAACAATCCGGGAAAACTCCGGGGAACCGGGGTTTGATAAATTAGTTAAAAATGGATAAATTAATGATCATCAATCAAGCCCCGGATATGAAGAAAAAAGACATGACCGTCGAAGACCTTAAATATTTCACGAATGATCTGATCAAAACCTATAATAGAAAATACCCTGACGACAGGATCCGTATGATCGATCCGTCGAGCCAGGTTGGAATCTTCGAAATTGGCTCTACAGTCTCGAAGATTGCCGGAAAACTCGATATCAGGTCAGGGTTGTCCTATGGGATCGGCGACCTTTCTGTAAAAATCGGAGAACTCAAAAGAATTTTAACCGAATGACCCTGGCCTGGGGAAGTTCATGAAAAATTAACCATTCCATAACGACCGGTTTACCTGGGGTAACTGTTTTCTTCCCATCTTTGGAATAACTCTTCTTAACTTCTCAGTTATATCGGAAACCTTCCAGAAAGGCGGCCTTTACCCGGGGTCCGCCTTTTATTCATTTTCAGGGAGATTTTCTGATCGTTTAAGACTGGGATTTCCAGTTGGCCGAATGCATGGATTTGATGGCACGAAGTATATCACGGCGGCTGACCTGCCCGACCAGCCTGCCCTTATCATCGACGACCAGGAGCCTTTTATATTTTGAATTCAGAAAAACATTGGCAACATCAACCACATCAGCTTCAAATGTGATGGTCTTTAAAACATCCGTCATATAGGAACTTACCTTGCTGTCGCTGATGGGCTGATTATGATATACGCTGTCGATCAAAACCCGCAGACAGTCCTTGTCATCGATCAGGCCAACGATCTCCTTGTTTTCATTTAATACCGGGGCTCCAGAAATTCGTTTTTCCAACAGGGTTTCAATTACTTCAACAATTTCAGTATCAGGCGTAAAGACAATCAGATCGGTAGCCATATAATTGGTAACTGGTTCATACTTTGAAGCATCCTTGATCCGGTCATCATGTGTTTCTTTTTTTTCGAAGTTTGGTCTGAAATTCATAGTTATTTAACGTTTATTCAACCGAAATTATCTCAAGAATTATACAATATCGTATATAATTTACGATTATTATTTTTAAAAACCAGTTTACTCTTCCTAATAAAATTTTAATCCGAATATATGATTAGTATCTATGAAATTAATAAAATATATTTTTCAGAAAATATGTTTAAACAAAATTATCATTGAAAAATATATTTTTACTTTATAATTTATTTTGCCGTTCTCGTTGAATAGATCCAGTGCGCGGGATAAATCACTGAATCCATTTTAATCCCTTAGAATGACCCATCTATTCATTCCTCAGGGTGGTGGCCGGATTTGCGGTGGCGGTTTTATAGATCGTTGAGGTGGTCGTCGCCAGACCGATCGCCATGATGATCAGCGAAGAGAGCACAAGGATCAGTGCACCCACCTCCACGTGATAGGTGTAGATCATGGATAAAACCGCATTGGTCAGAATATATCCCAGTGTTGAGCCTAACACAACAGGGCAAGGGCAATTCCAAGTCCCATCACATTGATTAAAACATGGGTCCTGTTTTTAATAATACTTCTGAAGATGAATATAAAATAATTCCGGAGCATAGTTCTTTTTTTCAGTTTGAGGGCGAAAAAAGCACGAAGGTTGCATGAGAAAATGTAATTTTACAAAATTAATTACCGCATCTTATGGCTTCTACGGATGATTCCTATGGCATAGTTGCAAAATTTACTAATATCTATAAAAAATTCTTGCATTTTTAAATAAATATCCATACCTTCATTTTTCTCTCATTCTAATACCTATCTATTGCACTAACGGTTTGGCTACTCATCCCGGTAATTCCTCACCGGGATGATTTTTTTTGCATATCCATACCTTCGCTGTCCTTCAGGAGGAACCCGGATAGATAATTGCTGGATTTAAACCTGATACGTTTTCACAGGTATCGAGGTTCCTCCTGAATGACAGTTGGAGGAGATGCGTTTCCACAGGCATCGAGATTCCTCCTGAATGACAGATGGGGTGAAGGAACCCGGATAGATCATTGCCGGATCTAAACCTGAGACATTTTCACAGGTATCGAGGTTCCTCCTGAATGACAGATGGTTGGGGCCTTCAGCAGCTGCAAACCGCAGACAGGGGGGGAACCAGGCAGATCATATTCATCGATCAAGCCCATCAGTAATTCCGGTAGTACCGATGGATCGTAGAAGTCAATTGACCATAAATCGGTTTTGTAAATTCAATGAACAATTCCTGGGGCGGAGGCGGATCGAAGGGTCTGCTCTTTGATAGACGGAGTTGTTCCTCATCCAGGGCACGTTCATCGCCGTTAAAACTGGCCCAACTGGAAACCCAGACAAATTCACCGGGGAATTTTTCATGCATGATCACACGGTTTGTATTTCCATCCATTATTCTCATGCTGAGCAATCCATTGGAAACGATTTCCCTTCGATATTCTGTAAAACTGGCTTTAACTGTTCCAAGTACTTCTTTTTCTATACCGTCATCCATTTTAATTTTGCCAACCACCACACTGTCCCTGACGATCTCCCTGGAATTCTGAAAATTGTTTGTATTGCCTACCATAAACTCATCGATCATCAATACCATTACCTGATCCGGATGTTCAAGCCATGTATCCTGCGGGGAAAAAAACCGCACAAATTCATTATCTGAATAGTGAAACAGGAACTGGTCCACCTGGTCCTGAAAAAAGTCCAGACTGATCTTATAATTTGCCGTGGGGACAGGGATCTGTTCGACCTTTACTTTCAGCGTAGCCAGGTTGAGCGATTCATTCATTTTTTCCCTCACATCCTTATAGCCAGGCGAAAAAATGTCGGTCTGCAGGAAATACTGATACGCCTGCTTTGCACCCTCACGCATTCCCGTATTCAGTGCTTCCATGCCCGCCTGGTATTGTTCTTCTGCTGCCAGCTGGGACAGCATACTGATCTCGCTATAGTATTTCTGCGGATCCGGTATCACCGAAATTGCACCCGGACTTCGCATGACCTGCTCGTACAGGTAATTCATCCGCTCATATTCATCGATCATTTTGCCATTTTTGAAAGGATCGTTAGAATTGCGCAGGTTATTAATCCTGTCCATATGATACCTGACAGCCAGGGGATAGGATTCGGCAAGGACCTCCCTTGATTTTTTATTATCCGGGTTTTTCCTCAGCCTTTCGATCGCCTGGATAGTCGACTGGTCATAATTCCCAGTTTCATAAGCTTTTTTGCCGGAAGTACAGCTAAAAAAGATCACCAGGAAGGAAAAAATAAACAAATAGCTGATAATCTGTTTCATAACACAAATTTTTGTCTAAATATAATACAAGTAAAATCAAGATTAAAAATCTTCCGGTCCATTTTAATTGATCTGTCTGCAAATGAACCTATCTTTATGTTTTAATGTTAATGCAATAAATTAACTTTAAGTAAACGTTTATCATCATGAAATTTTACCGAATCCTGTTTTTTTCAGTCGCTCTGCTCATCTGGTCCTGCACCGCCAAGCAGGATAAAGCCGCTGAATCCAGTGATGGCCTGCCGGAAACCGATTCCGCTGCAGCCACGGAAGGGGAGATGAGCCAATCCTGGATTGATGAATCTGAAATGGATAATTTATCCAGTACCTGGGTGGATGAGGCCGACAGGGGACAATTAAGCACCACATGGACGGAAGATGCCTTTTCAGAAGAATTAAATACCGATCCAAACCTGGCTAATTCATGGGTTGATGAATCCGGGGAGACCATCTACAAAAAAGCGGAAGTACCCCCGGAATTTGTCGGTGGGAAGGAAGCCCTGTTCAACTATTTCAAGGACAATATCACTTATCCGGATGATGTGGAGGAGGGCGTAGTGTATGTTGCTTTTGTGGTTGGATCGGATGGTTCCATCCGAGATGCCCGGGTTTTCAAGGGAGTAAAGGAAAGTATGGACCGGGAAGCGCTCAGGCTTATCAATAATATGCCTGACTGGGATCCAGGATTAATGGAAGGCAACACGGTGGCATCTGTTTATGGATTGCCTGTCATCTTCAGGCCCTGAAGGGGTGGGGGGAAACGTGGAGTCGTGGAAACCTGGATACGCGGAGACGTGGAAACATGTTACGTGGAGACGGGGAAACGTGGAGACGTGGAGACATGGAATCCTGGAGACGTGGATAAGTGGGATATAGCAACCATTCAGGATGCGGGAATTCATTCAATCATTCATTCAATCATTTTTTATCTGCCGTAATCCTGATGAAGGCAGGCATAAATCATCCATTAAACTCAGGAAGGTTGGCCGTAGTTTTTCTTTTCAAGGTATTCAACGAACCGTTCACATAAATTGACAAGTTCGCCGGAAAGGAATTTGTCGCCCGTAGCGTTCAGAATGGTCTGGGATAATCCGCCAAGCGTATCCACGAAAAACCTGTCCATTTCATCCACCCGCATTTCCTTTGTCCAGAGATCAATTCTGAGGGTATTCTGTTTTTTATCATCCCAGACACTGCAGGCAATTGCCTTTGTAGGCATGGGGTTATTTCCGGTATCGGAGGCCTCCCATGCAATGTTATCCGGTATGTTTTTTTCGTCAAGATCGATCTTGAAAATAATGTTTGACTTCTTCATGTCCAAAAATTAGGGGATCAGGGAAATTCGAATGCCAAAGTTAATGAGAAATACAGGGAACTATGGCAAAAGAGCAATAAAATCCCGGTAGGATGGTGGATCCAGGTCATCTGTGCTGCATTGAATTTCGGCAGCCATCTCATTGATCGATTCTATTCTCTGGCATGGATCGGGATGTGTACTGAGCCAGACAATGTTGGCATTGCATTTACCTTCGGATTCAATCTTGCTGAAAAATCCGGCGGCACCGTTGCAGGCATACACCGTTTCTGCCAGATAACGCACCGACCTGGCATCGGCTTCCCTTTCATACTCCCGGCTGTATTTCAACCCGGTAAGTGTACCGGCGATCTGGCCTGCAATCTGTTCCAGCGCCCCCGGATCCCCTCCAATGAGCAGGGATAAAAGGAATGATATGCCATACTGGGCCTGCAGTTGACGGCTTGCATGCCGGAGATCTGCATGGGCGATCTCATGACCCAGGATGCCTACAAAATGATCTTCTGCATCCAGGTATTTGATGAGCCCTGTGTAGACATAAATATATCCGCCCGGAGCGGCAAATGCATTCAGGATCGAATCATCATTGATGATATGAACATCCCATACGAATTCATCACGGTATACCACCTCCCCGGAATTCAGAATTCTATCGACAAGCTGGTTCATGTACGCGTAGGCCTCCGCGTAATCGTTTCTATCCAGGATGGGGAATGTGGCTGGATCGGAAGCGATTTGCTGTGCGACCTGATGGCCAAGGGTCAGATCATCCTCCGTGGAAAATAGGTTCAGGTTTTCATTTTTATCGCAGGAATGAAACCATGGCATCAGGCCCGATATCAATATTAGGATCAGTGTTTTTTTCATCTTCCCTCTAAAGAATATAATCATTTATTTTTTAAAAGGGAGATGGATCTCAATTTATCTTCGGAAAGTTGCCTGCCCAGGGATTCCAGGCTG
>JAGTVG010000017.1 GCA_018224645.1 Cyclobacteriaceae bacterium | reverse complement strand
GGGCGTTCTGCTTACAAAAAAATCAAATCTCCCTGAAATGAATTTTGATTTCAGCGATTCTCCAGACCTGGCACAAACCGTCATTGTTACCTGTGCAGCCAAAGGGATCCCGGGCAGTTTTATGGGATTGGAAAGCCTGAAGATCAAGGAAACCAACCGGATCACGGCCCTGCAGAATGAATTAAAAAAGATTGGAGCCAGCCTTACGGAGACCAGCAAAGGTAAATGGAAATTAAAACCGGCCGATCCTGAAAATCTGCCAGTCCATGCTGTGATTGAAACGTACGGTGATCACCGGATGGCCATGGCTTTTGCACCCCTGGCAACCTGCATGGATGTTACCATCCTTGAGCCGGATGTGGTCAATAAATCCTATCCTGCGTTCTGGGAGGACCTTCAAAAATCAGGCTTTGAATTGAAATTTTCGAGACTATCCTGAATGATGTATGTCAGAGTTAATTGAATGGTCTCTAACTCATGCCATGCCTCAGAGTCATGGCATGAGTTTAATCCGCGTCTCCGCTTTTCCGCGTCTCCGCGTTTCCCCATTTCCAATGATTGAATGATTGATTGAATGAATGAATGATTGATTGGAAGGATACATCGTCTCCGTGTTTCCGCGTCTCCACGACTCCACGTCTCCGCTTATCCTCGTTTCCCCATTTCCAATGATTGAATGATTGAATGATTAATTGAATGGAGGAAGACATCGTTTACACGTTTCCGCGTCTCCCCGTCACCGCTTTTCCGCTTCTCCCCGTCTCCGCTACAGATACCTGAAACTATGCCCCGGATCCAATCCTTTG
Organism: Cyclobacteriaceae bacterium; assembly: GCA_018224645.1. Classification (GTDB taxonomy): domain Bacteria; phylum Bacteroidota; class Bacteroidia; order Cytophagales; family Cyclobacteriaceae; genus JAGTVG01. The sequence continues at coordinate 17,820 of JAGTVG010000017.1, read as the reverse complement.
AGAAATACAGTGAATAACCGGATGATATTTTCAATGTCATCAAAATGAGCCATTTCAACTGTCGTATGCATGTACTTCAATGGAAGCGATATAAGTGCTGACGGCACTCCCCCGTTGGAATAAGCAAAGGCATCCGTGTCCGTCCCGGTAATCCGTGAGCTTGCCGACCGCTGAAACGGGATCTTGTTTTTATCGGCAACCTCGATCAGCATCTCAAGCAGATGATGATGCACGGCAGGCGCATAGGTCAGAACGGGTCCCTTCCCTGCCTTCTGGTCCCCCTGTTTTATTTTATTATACTGAGGTGACTGGGTATCATGACAGACATCCGTGACCAGGGCCATATGCGGTTTAATCCTGTCCGAGATCATCTGTGCACCCCGGAGACCCACTTCCTCCTGTACGGCATTGGTAATGTATAATCCGAAAGGGAGATCTACTTTCTTTTCATGAAGACGTTTGGCAGTTTCAGCGATCATGAATCCCCCGATCCGGTTATCAAGTGCCCTTCCCACCAAATATTTCTGGTTAAGTTCGGTCAGATCCTCATCAAAAGTGACCACACAACCCACATGGACCCCCATCTTATTCACTTCCTCATCCGAATCGCAGCCACAATCCAGGACGATGGTGTCAACATCCATTTTCAGGTCGTTCTTCAGCTCACGGACATGGATCGCCGGCCACCCGAATACGGCCGGGATAGTCCCTTTCCGGGTATGTATGATCGCTTTTTTACTGGGAGCGATCTGATAATCCGACCCTCCGTTCCTGATCACATAGATGTAACCATCCTTCGTGATATAATTGATATACCATGAAATTTCATCCGCATGGGCTTCAATAACCACCCTGTATTCTGCCTTCGGATTGATGATCCCAACGGCAGTCCCATAGTGATCAATAATATGATCGTCAATATAAGGCTGTATATATTCAAGCCAGATTTTCTGGCCGGTTGATTCATAACCTGTCGGAGATGTATTGTTCAGATAGTTGTAGAGGAATTTTTTGCTTTTTTTATCCATCGTGTTTTAGTTTTTCAACAAAAGTATGTTATACAATAAATTAATGTACATTTCTTTTAATTTAAAGATAAATCCGGTGATTCCAATGCCTTGGAAAAGTGGGAAAGTTCCTTAGGATCTGCCCGGAATGCAGGGGATCAAAAAATTGGTCCAAAAATTTCATTAATGTATTTATGCATATCATAAAATAAAAAATAAATTTATTACTTTTGATCAAAATAAAATTTTGAATAAACAAATGGCTCATTCCCTTAAATTTGACAAGATTGATCGGAAAATATTAGAGATTCTTCGGAAAAGTGCAAAAATTACCAATGCACAACTTTCTAAAGAAATCGGACTTTCTCCGGCCCCCACCCTGGAAAGGGTTAAAAAACTCGAAACCATGGGTGTGATCAATAGCTACCATGCGAAACTGGATACTTCGAAAATCGGTCTGGGTGTTACCACTTTTGTGCTCGTGAACCTGGTGGGCCATAACCGGGAAAACATCGAACAATTTATCAGGGAAATCGATAAAGTGGATGAGGTGATCGAATGCCACCACATTACCGGAGCAGGGGACTTTATCTTGAAGATCATCTCCAAGGATATTCCATCCTACCAGAAACTGATGCTCGAAAAGGTAAGTGACATCAAAGTCGTGGACAATATGCAGTCCATGGTAGTTCTTTCAACTTTCAAGGACAGCAAGGTTATGCCGATTCCGGAAAATTTGGAAATGATCAAATAGCTGTACAATATGACACCTGCAGAATCAGACCTGATCTTAGATAAAAGCCAGATCCTTCAAAAAATAACGAGGATTGCTTATGAGATCTATGAAAACAACATTCAGGAAAATGAACTGGTCATTGCCGGGATTGCCGAAGGCGGATATAAACTGGCGGAAATACTTATCCGGGAATTGAAAAAAATTACTCCCTTCAAACTCTGCCTTGTGAAGATATCCCTCGACAAACAAGGTCCGCTTGACAGCCCGGTTATACTGGATTGTGAAACGAAGGAAATAAAAGATAAGGTAATCATTCTCGTGGATGATGTTTTGCATACTGGCAAAACCTTTATCCAGGGCATGAAGCCATTCCTGGCGGTGAATGTCAAAAAAATACAGACCGTAGTGCTTGTCAACCGTAGTTATACCCTGTTCCCTGTGACCTCCAATTATACGGGATACCAGTTATCCACAACGCTCAACGATCATATCCAGGTTCAGCTGGAGAAAAATAATTTTGGCGTTTACCTCTACTGAATAATGTCAGCTGCTAAATCTGAAATCAAGCGTGTTACGACACATATCCTTCAGGAAATGAAGGAACGCGGGGAAAAAATTTCGATGCTGACATCCTATGATTTTTCCATGGCGAAAATCATCGATGCAGCCGGGGTTGATGTACTCCTCGTAGGGGATTCTGCTTCCAACGTTATGGCAGGTCATGAGACAACCCTTCCCATTACCCTGGATCAGATGATCTATCATGCTACCGGTGTGGTGAGAGCAGCCAATCGTGCATTGATTGTCGTTGACATCCCATTCGGATCCTACCAGGGAAGTTCATCCGAAGCCCTGAGGTCTGCGATCCGGATCATGAAGGAATCCGGCGCTCATGCCGTAAAGATGGAAGGGGGTATAGAGATCAGGGAATCAGTGATCCGCGTTCTATCTGCCGGTGTACCTGTCATGGGCCATCTTGGACTTACTCCCCAGTCGATTTATAAATTCGGCACCTACACGGTCAGGGCAAGGGAAGAGGATGAGGCCAAAAAGCTCATGGAGGATGCGAAACTGCTGGAGGAACTGGGTTGTTTTTCAGTCGTACTCGAAAAAATCCCCTCACAACTGGCAAAAAAAGTTGCAGAAAACCTTAAAATCCCGGTTATTGGAATTGGTGCAGGTTCGCATGTGGATGGTCAGGTTCTGGTTATGCATGATATGCTGGGGATTAATAAAGATTTCAACCCGAGATTTTTACGTCGCTATGCAGATCTGCACGGAACCATTACCCATGCAGTTAAAAATTATATCGATGACATTAAAAAGGCCAGGTTTCCGAATGAACATGAAAGTTATTGACCCGTGGAAAAAAATCATATTCATATTATGTTTTTCTCTGGTTTTCTTGCATGCCTCAGGACAGGGAAAAGTAAGCTATAACTATGATCAGCGGAGATTCAATCCTTATCTGAGCCGCTTTTCCTATACATTCAGCCTGGGCTTTTCGGCGTATAGTGGTGAGTTGAGTGGATTTCTCGATCCTGATCAGCAGCATTATTATTTAAATCCGGGCCTCGGTTTTGGCCTGGCATACCGTATCAATGATCATTTCAGTGTCCGGGGCGAATTGAATGGCTTCAGTTTGTATTCGGAAAGTATTAAATATGCTGAAAAAAACATATCATTTACAGGAATTAATCTTGATTATTATCTGAATGCCGTGATCGATCTTTTTCCTAAAGGAAAAATAGATGGAAAATTTTATCAATGGGATGCACATATTTTCGGAGGTGTCGGGCATGTGGTATTCTTTCCCAACAGCACCGAAACAACGGATACCGGGACAGGGATTATCCTGACTGATTCGTCCACCTCCTATTATGACTATGCGAAGTTATCGACCATTTTTCCGGTAGGCGCCGGTGTTAAATATTATATCGATAAAAACCATTATCTATCGGTAGAAGGTAATTACCGGTTTACGCTGACGGATTTCCTGGATGCAGTAAAAGACCTTTCCCATGAATCCTATGATAAATATTTTACCCTGTTCCTTAAATATACGGTCATCATCGATACGACGCCCAGAAAATCGTTTGATTATGACCGCTATATCATGAAAAGGAAAAAAAATATACGAGAATAGTTTTTTTCGAAGTTTGAATATTCCATTGAACCCTGTTACATTTGAAACATTAGTCTGTAGCAATATTTTTTTTAATCAAATCGATCATCAAGAAAATATTTTACGCATGAATGGAGAAAAAATAACCATCCGGAATGGCAAATTGAATGTACCGGATATCCCGGTCATACCTTTTATCGAAGGGGATGGCACCGGAAGAGATATCTGGCCTGCATCCCAACTTGTTTTTGATGGCGCCGTGCAAAAAGCCTACGGCGGAAAAAGGAAAATTGCCTGGAGAGAGGTACTTGCCGGTGAAAAATCCTACAATAAATCCAGTGAATGGCTGCCGGATGAAACCCTTGAAGCCTTCAAGGAATACCTGGTAGGGATCAAGGGGCCCCTGACAACTCCTGTGGGAGGCGGGATCAGGTCTCTTAATGTGGCTTTGCGACAGAAACTGGATCTGTTTGCCTGTGTCCGCCCCGTAAGATGGTTTAAAGGTACGCCATCACCGGTTAAAGCACCCTGGAATACAGATATGGTAATTTTCCGTGAAAATACCGAAGATATTTATACAGGGATTGAATTTCAGCAGGGCACCGAGGAAGTGGAAAAATTCACCAAAATGTTCAGTTCCTCCTTTCCTGAAAAATTTAAAAAAGTCCGATTCCCCGGAACGGCAGGATATGGGATTAAACCTGTTTCGATCGAAGGGACAGAACGGCTGGTAAGGTCTGCGATCCACTATGCCATTGTCCGTAAAAAACCTTCCGTTACACTCGTCCATAAAGGTAATATCATGAAATATACGGAGGGTGCTTTCCGCGATTGGGGATATGACCTGGCCATAAAGGAATTTGGGGCAGTGGATTACCAGGGAGGACCCTGGCAGGTTATTGTAAAAGATGGACACCAGGTAATCATCAAGGACGTCATAGCCGATGCTTTCCTGCAACAGATCCTGACACGGCCAACCGAGTACTCCGTCATTGCCACCCTTAATCTGAATGGCGATTATATTTCCGATGCACTCGCTGCCATCGTGGGCGGGATCGGGATTGCGCCCGGGGCGAATATCAATTATGAAACGGGTCATGCCATTTTTGAAGCCACGCATGGAACCGCCCCCAAATATGCGGGCCAGGATAAGGTGAATCCGGGTTCCCTGATCCTGTCTGGTGCCATGATGCTCGAATACCTGGGATGGCAGGAAGCCGCAAACATGATCCATAAAGGACTGGAGAGATCCATTGAAGCGAAAAGGGTTACCTATGATTTTGAACGCCTTATGGAAGATGCTACACTGTTAAAATGTTCTGAATTTGGCAGGGAAATTATAAAAAACATGTAGTTCATACCCGTATGGCTGAATCAGGAGCGGAAAATTTATTTTCCTGAAAGACAGACGAATTTTTTCATAAGGCTTGCCCCAGAAGGCTGCCTGCAGGAATGACATGGATAGATTATGGTGACAGTCTTTCTTCTTTAATAAAACTTTTATAACTTAAAATGTGTTAGAAAGACATGGAGGAGAAAATTCCCTTATTCCCATTGAAACTGGTGCCTTTCCCGGGTGAGGAAGTAAATCTGCATATATTCGAACCCAGATATAAAGACCTGGTGAATGACACCCTCTCATTTGAAAAAAAATTCGGCATCCCGCCTTTTATCAATAAAAAAATAGATTATGGGACCCTCATGGAAATCACCGAAATTGTAAAGGTATTCGATGATGGAAGAATGGACATCGTTACGAAGGGCCTCCGGGTCTTTAAGATCCTGGATTATAAAAATCCTTCGGAGGGTAAAAAATATGCCGAAGGTTTCGTGGAATACCTGGAAGACGATCAGGCCGAAGATCCGTTGATGAAAAATACTTTCATCGAAAAGATAGAGGAATTCTTTTCCCTTATCAATGTCCTCGGTAAAGTTCAGGTCCTGGAAGATGTCAGGAGTTACGATGTCATTCATAAACTTGGATTGACAATGGAAATGGAATATGAGATACTTCAGTTGGAAAGGGAGATTGAAAGGCAGGAATTTATCATCGATTATCTTGATCAAACCATTCCCGTATTAAAAAGGGTCGAAAAAGCCAAGGAAATTATCCGGATGAACGGCCACTTCAGGTATTTTGATGCAATCAATTTTTAATCCCAATGATATTATTTCACTTTCAAATCTCTGGGAAATTCCGTATTATTGAACACTGTAAGAAACCATAGATGCATTTATTCAAAACGTTTTTACTCCTCATGGGCATTCCGATCCTGCTTTCCTGCGAACAGGATTCACCGGATCCGGATAATATGCTGAAGCTCCGCCCGCTTACCTATGAGGAAGAAACACTGCTGAATTCCTCCAATGAATTTTCCTTTGAACTCCTGCGCATGCTGAATACGAAAAACCCGGGCAGGAATACGATTTTTTCTTCCTTCGGTGTAGGCAATGGTATCGGCATGGCCTTTAATATCATGGAAAACCGTCCCAGGGAAGAATTGAAAAATTTCCTGAAGATCAGCCAGGTCCGGGATATTGACATTCATAAAGCCTATTTCGAGCTTGGGGAGATCCTTAATCTGATCGACCTGGATGTGCAGTTCATACGGGTAAACAGCCTGTGGATCAATCATGACCAGGAAATAAACCCGGTTTCGGGGGATAAGATCATGGCCTACTATGATGCCGATGTCGAATACCTTGATTTCAGAAATGAGAAAAATATAAAGACAGTCAACAGGTGGGTGGAGGACAGGTCCTATGGAAAGATCCATCATGTTCTGGATCATATGCAGCCGGATGACCGTTCCTATATCATCAATGCCATCCATTTTGATGTACAATGGAACCTTCCATTCAACGAACTTTCACTTGAAAATTTTGTTTTTACGGATCTTGAAGGAGCACAGCGGCCAATTAAAAATATGAATCTTTATTCAGGGGAATACGGGTTTTATTCAGATGGGAACCTCGTCCTGCTTGATATGCCCCTGGGAAGCAAGCAGTTTTATCTTTCCATCATAATTCCCGAAAGGATCAGTGATTTTCAGAAGGTCCTTGAGAACCTCAACCCGGAATTATTCCTGAAATACCTGGATCAGACAGAAACCGTAAAAAACGATGTTCTGCTTCCAAAAATCAATATTGATTCCGAGGTCAGGCTGAAAGACCTGTTTCCGGAATTCGGGTTAACCGGCCCAATCGGGGTGATCGAGAATTTTTACCCGACCCGGAACCTTTTCATTTCCGATTTTATCCACAAAACAAGCATAAACATCGGGAGCAATAACAATCCGGCAAAGGAAGGTTCAAATGCCGGGATCATGCAATATACTTCTTCAAGCCCTTTGATCATCGACCGGCCTTTCATTTTCCTTGTCCGCGAAAAGTATACCGGAGCGATCGTCTTTACCGGAAAACTTGTGAGTCCGGTTCCCTGATCTTCCATGATAAATCAAAAAAATCCGGAATAATTTTTTAAGTTTTTAAAAAAGGTGGAATTTTAATTTTCTTATTGGATTGATACAATCATTTTTTATAAAATTTAAACAATGAACGAACGAGTTTATATTTTCGATACTACCCTACGGGACGGGGAACAGGTGCCGGGTTGCCAGCTGGATACCGTTGAAAAAATTGAAATTGCAAAAGCGCTTGAAGCATTGGGCGTTGATGTTCTGGAAGCTGGTTTTCCCATTTCCAGCCCGGGTGATTTCAGATCAGTCGTTGAAATATCAAAAGCGATCAGGGAACCCATCATATGCGGTTTGACCCGGGCGGTTGAAAAAGATATTGATGCTGCTGCTGATGCACTGCAATATGCAAAAAGAAAAAGGATCCATACCGGGATAGGTTCATCCGATCTTCATATCTATACCAAATTAAAAAGCACCCGCGACAAGGTTCTCGAACAGGGGGTGGCAGCCGTAAAATATGCAAAAAAACGGGTGGAAGATGTTCAGTTCTATGCAGAAGATGCCGGCAGGGCAAACCTGGAATATTTATGTACACTGCTTGAAGCAGTCATTGAAGCAGGAGCTACGGTCGTTAACATACCTGATACGACAGGTTATAATCTTCCCTGGGTCTTTGGTGAAAAGATCAAATACATCATCGAACAGGTACCCAACATCCATAAAGTGACTGTCGCCATCCATTGCCACAACGATCTGGGCCTTGCCACATCCAATACGATTGCAGGGCTGGTAAATGGCGCAAGACAGGCAGAAGTGACCATGAATGGCGTCGGGGAACGTGCAGGAAATACCTCCCTGGAAGAAACTGTTATGATCCTTTACAGCCATAAACAGCATCTCAGCCTGGAAACCAATATCCGTACAGAAAAACTTTGCCACACCAGTGACCTGGTATCTCAATTGATGAAAATGCCCGTTCAGGCTAACAAGGCCATTGTCGGGAGGAATGCATTCGCCCATTCGTCAGGAATCCATCAGGATGGATTTTTGAAAAACAGGGAGAATTATGAGGTGATCGATCCCCTGGTGGTAGGTGCCCAGCCTGCCAGCATTGTGCTGACGGCCAGAAGCGGAAAACACGCACTGCTTTACAGGCTCGAAAAACTTGGATATACCTTTGAAAAGACGGAAATGATTCCCATTTATGAAAAATTCCTCGAAATAGCCGACAAAAAGAAAAAGATCGATGATCAGGACCTGCTTGAGATCATCCGGGAGGTTACGGAATCATTGAGCAAATAGGAGGTTATTCCCCGGGAAGGTACTTTTTAATGTAAAGGAATTTCATGTAACCCTGAATCGACGGGATAGTTTTCCTGCAAAACTACGCCGGCTGCAAAAATTTTCCCCGCTCAAGTATCCCAACAGGACCGTTAACGCAATTTGGTGGTGGTTCATGATTTTTCGCCGCGATCATTGAGTCCTTCGCGAGAAGAAACTTTGAGGCCTTCCCTGGTGACCGAAATTTCACCATTTCAAAAATCCGTGAAACCTTTATAACATATCATTTCTGACGCAACCTCATTTTTATTAACTTGTCATAAAGTAAACACTGATGAAAATCCTGTCGGTTGAAAACACACGGAAGGCAGATGCCTATACCATCACCCACGAACCTGTCAGATCGATTGACCTCATGGAACGGGCTTCAAATGCTTTCGTTTTAATTTTTAAGAAATATTTTTCTTCTGCCCTGCCGGTAAATATTTTCTGCGGTACCGGGAATAACGGGGGTGACGGTCTCGCTGTTGGCAGGTTACTGATCGACGAGGGGTATGATGTGCAGGTTTTTGTGATCAATCCAAAGGGCGGAAAAGGTTCCTCTGATTTTGAAACCAATCTCGAACGGATTTCACGGATTCACACCCCCATAATCCTCAGGGAAATTGCAGATTTTCCTGCCGTTCACGATGGATCGGTCATGATCGATGCCATCTTCGGCTCGGGGCTGACACGGCCGGTCGAAGGCGTCTATGCCTCGATCATTGAAAAAATGAACCGTCAGCATACACGGAAAGTATCCATAGACATCGCATCGGGATTATTCGCTGATAGGCCGGTTGATCAGGGAGCCATTTTTGAACCGGACCTGACCATTACCTTCCAGACACCGAAACTGGCCTTTATGATCCCTGAAAATGCACCCTATGCCGGAAGGTTCGAAGTGGCGGATATCGGATTGGATCAGGATTTTATAAATTCACTTGAGACGGGCAACCATTTTACCGATCCGGGTGTCATTACAGGCAAACTGGTCCCAAGAAAAAAATTTTCACACAAAGGCATGTTTGGAAGGGCTGCCATTATTTCCGGAAGTCTGGGTAAAATGGGTGCCGCGGTACTTTGCGGCAGGTCTTGCCTTCGTTCCGGTGTGGGATTGCTGACGATGCATGTACCCAGGTGCGGGTATGAAATCATTCAGTCAAGCGTACCGGAAGCCATGACCACAGTGGACGAACTCAAAGATCTGATATCGGGGATACCGGATCTGAGCAAAATCGATGTGGCCGGTGTAGGACCGGGCATTGGTATGGATAATCGCACGAAAAATATGCTCGTTGACCTGCTGGATAAAACTCCCGGACCCCTGGTCCTGGATGCGGATGCCATCAACCTGCTTGGGGAACACCGCGAGCTTCTGGAAAGAATACCCTTGGGAAGCATCCTGACACCCCATATCCGGGAATTCGAAAGGATCGCCGGTGAATGCAGCAATCATTTTGAACGGCTCGACCTTCAGAAAAAGTTTTCCCAGGATCATAAAGTGATCGTCATTCTTAAAGGGGCTTATTCTGCGATCAGTTTTCCTGATGGCAATACATACTTTAATTCAACTGGGAATCCTGGCATGGCCACAGGCGGCAGTGGTGACGTGCTTACGGGAATCGTCACAGGTTTTCTGGCTAAAAAATATTCCCCGGAGGATGCAGCGATCCTTGCTACCTATATTCATGGACTGGCAGGAGATCTGGCATCAGAAGTGATGGGCATTGAGGGTTTGATTGCCAGTGATATAATTGATTTTTTACCGGAGGCCATAAAAAGAATGGAAAAGCCCAATTTTTTTTGAGCGGATATAAATGTTTAACAATATTTAACAAACATTCTGACAACGGAAAACGTTAAAGATTTCACGGAGGAACGAAAAAATTTATTCTTTATTGCATGAAAAATTGGAATAAAATTTGCTTGATTTTTAAATGTGAATCTTATTTCCTATTTTTATGAAGCCTATGAATAAAGTTCTACTATTGTTATTTTTATGTTTGAATTTTTCATTTTTTTCGTTTGCACAAAGCGAAAATAATGTTGAGTTACCCTATTTCCAGAACGATCAGATCATAGAGCGGAATAAAATCGAGATCTTTCCTAACCCGGCCGTTGAACATATTTTTGTAAAGATTGAAAATTCGGAACTCCAAAAAGTCGAATTCGAATTATTTAACATCATTGGCAATTCGCTCGATATAAAACCGGAGGAAATTTCCAGGAACACTTATAAGATCAATGTGGAAGAATATCCTGCCGGATATTATCTGCTGATCGTTAAAGACCCGATCACCCGGTTTAACCAGGCCTTTAAGTTCCACAAGATCAAATAAGATCAGAAATCCGCATTCCCGGGTGTTCTCGGAAAGGGAATAACATCCCGGATATTATTCATACCGGTAATAAATTGTAAAAATCTTTCAAATCCCAGTCCAAACCCGCTGTGAGGCGCTGTCCCGAATTTTCTTGTATCCAGGTACCACCACAATCCCTCTGCATTGATCTCCATTTCCTGCATCCGCCGCCGTAATTGATCCATCCGCTCCTCCCGCTGTGAACCTCCTACAATTTCTCCGATGCCAGGAAACAGGATATCCATCGCCCTTACAGTTATCCCATCTTCGTTCATACGCATATAAAAAGCCTTGATCTCCTTCGGATAATCCGACAGGATCACCGGTTTTCTGAAATGTTTTTCCACAAGGTAGCGTTCATGCTCCGATTGGAGATCGGTGCCCCACCTTTCGATCAGGAACTGGAATTTTTTCTTTCTATTGGGCTTGGATTCCATCAGAATCTGGATTGCCTCCGTATAAGTGATGCGTTCAAAATTATTGTCAATCACGAATTTCAGCCTTTCGATCAATGATAATTCGTACCTGTCTTCCTGCCGTCTGCTCATTTCTTCCTCAGCTGCCCGCTGATTAAGAAACTCCAGGTCTTCTGCGCATTTCTCCAGGGCATAACGGATAAGGTATTTTAGGAATTCCTCGGCTAGATCCATATTATCCTCCAGATCATAGAATGCCATCTCAGGTTCTATCATCCAGAATTCCGCCAGGTGACGCGTGGTGTTTGAATTTTCAGCACGGAAGGTCGGACCAAAGGTATACACCTCCGACAGGGCAAGCGCTCCCAATTCTGCCTCCAGCTGGCCCGATACGGTCAGATTTGTTTCCCGTTCAAAAAAATCCAATGAAAAATCGATCGTCCCGTCCTCCAAGAGCGGGGGATTTTTCGGATCCAGGGTTGACACCCGGAACATTTCACCTGCACCTTCCGCATCCGATGCGGTAATAATTGGCGTATGGATGTTCAGGAAACCTTTTTCATTAAAAAACTGATGTACAGCAAAGATCATGGCATGCCTGATCCGGTAAATTGCGCTGAATGTATTGGTCCGGGGCCGCAGGTGCGCGATCTCCCTTAAAAATTCGAGTGAATGTTTTTTAGGCTGTAAGGGATAACTGTCGGGATCCGATTTTCCAAGGACTTCAATGGATTCAGCCTGCAGCTCCACCTGCTGGCCCTTTCCATGGGACTCCACCAGGGTACCGTTCACCGAGATACATGCTCCAGTGGTGATGTCCTTTAGAAGCAGTTCGCTGAATTTTCCCGGATCGGCAACAATCTGCAGGTTGGCCAGACCGGAACCATCATTAAGAGCGACAAAAACCACATTTTTACTTTCCCGTTTTGTCCTGACCCATCCATTGACCTTTATGTTCTGTCCGGAAACCGGATCTGACAGTAACCGCTTGATCTTTATTTTTTTATACACCATAGAAATCTGAAGATTAGTTAATTTTTACTTCAAAACCTTCCGTTTTCTGAATATTTTTGAAGCTGTAATGAAAAAGTTCAGGTGGATGGCAAAGCAACGATATATTGCTGTTTTTTTCAATGTTTTTATGGAAATATTGTAATTTTAGTTTAAATTCAACAAACCTGATTGTTTAGTTTTGCGGAAGAAAAAAATATATGCAGAAGCTTGGTCTGATACAAACCCTGTCACAGAAGCTGTCTCCCCAACAGATACAGTTTATCAAACTTTTGCAGATCCCTACTGTAGAGCTTGATACAAGAATTGAGGAAGAGCTGGAGACGAATCCGGCACTTGAAGAAGGCGCCGAAGAACCTGAAGTTGATACCGGTGACGATCTGGAGTTTGAAGAATCTTCGAATGATACCAGCGAGGATATTGATCTGGATGAATATCTTTCTGACGATTACTCAGGGTATAAAATGCAGGGCGATGGCGGTGGACAGGATGAAGAAGATAAAACGATGCCGATTGCCAGCGACCAGACGCTGATCGACAACCTGAAAGGCCAGCTGGGATTTCTGAGACTGGATGAACGGCAGCGAAAGATCGGAGAACAACTGATCGGGAGCATCGAAAGCGATGGATACATCCGCAGGGAAATGGAGTCCATTATCAATGATCTGGCCTTTTCACAGAATATTGAAACGGATCTGGAAGAACTCGAAGATATCCTCCGGAAGATCCAGGAATTCGATCCTCCCGGCATTGCTGCCAGGGACCTGCGTGAATGCCTTCTCATCCAGCTCAAGCGGAAGGAAAACAATCAGACGGTCACTGAACTTGCCCTCCGGATCCTCGAGGATAATTACGAGGATTTTACCAAGAAACACTTCGATAAGATCATTAAAAAGCTGGACATCGATGAAGATGATCTGAAGGATGCCATCACCCTGATCACAAAACTGAATCCCAAACCGGGGGGAAGCGCCGAAGGGGTTGTCAGGACCCAGTACCTCCTGCCCGATTTTATCCTCACCAACAATAACGGGAAACTGGAATTGACACTGAATTCGAGGAATGCCCCAGAATTGCGCATCAGCAGATCCTATGCCGATATGCTGGATGCATATGATAAAAGCAAGAACAAGGATCAGAAATTAAGACAGACGATCACCTTCGTCAAACAGAAACTTGATTCGGCTAAATGGTTCATCGATGCCATCAAACAACGTCAGTTCACCCTGCTCAATACCATGCAGGCCATCATCAATTTCCAGTATGACTTTTTCCTGACAGGGGATGAATCCAAACTCAGACCGATGATCCTGAAAGACATTGCTTCGATGATCAACATGGACATTTCCACCGTTTCCCGGGTCGCCAACAGTAAATCCATTCAGACAGAATTTGGCATATTCCCGTTAAAATACTTCTTTTCCGAGGGAATCAGTACCGATTCCGGTGAGGATGTCAGCAGCAGGGAAGTAAAACAGACCCTCAAGGACATGGTGGACAATGAAGACAAGAACAAACCCCTTTCGGATGATAAACTGGAAAAACTTCTGAAAGCGAAGGGTTATAATATCGCCCGAAGAACGGTGGCTAAATACCGGGAACAGCTGAACATACCCGTAGCCAGATTAAGAAAGGAATTATAGTGAGGAAATTCCCGGCAAAGATCATATCGTATGCCTTTCATCCCCTGATGATGCCTACTTATCTTTTTATCATCATCATTTTATATCTGCCCGATGCCCTTCAGCCCATGTCGGTGAAGGTGATGTTATATGTCCTGCTCCTGATCTTTATCACTACCTTCATGATCCCGTTGTTCAGCCTCCTTGGGTTGAGGACAGCACTTAATATCTCCAGCCTGCATCTCGAAAAACGGAAGGAAAGGATCCTTCCGTTCAGTTTTATCACACTTTTTTACGGACTGACCACCTATCTGTTCCATACAAAGATCGAGGTTAATGACTTCCTGCTTTCAATCCTCCTTGGAGCAACCGTTGTGGTGGGCATTGTGACGATCGTAACGGTTTTTTACAAGATCTCAGTGCATGCGGCCGGGGTGGGATGCATGCTTGGTTCGATGCTTGCCATGATCTACCGTTTCCCCACGCATCATCTACTCTGGCAATTCTGTATGATTACCCTTCTCGCGGGAATCATCCTTTCTGCCAGGTTATCCCTGAAGGCTCACACAAACAGTGAAGTATATGCCGGGTTCGGCCTGGGTTTTGCCGCCTGTTTTTTAAGCGTATACCTGCTGGCCTGATCAGAACAGGTCGAAGGATATCCCGAAGCTCATCTGTTGGGCCTCCGTTCCCAGGGGTCCTTTTTCATTTTTAAAAATTGGGAGGAGACTGTAGTTGTAGAAAAGGTTGAAACTCCCATAGCCGATCTTCCCGACAAGCATCACACGCCATGTATTGAGATCGTATTTTTCCTTCTGTTTGGATTTTTTTGTCTGGTTGTCCTGCTTGTAGATATATTTTGTTTTTGCATCGATGAGGACGCCTCCCTTCGCACCGACGGTGAGTTTGAAGGATTGCTTGGGATAATCCCTTTTTGTACGGTAGGTGATCTCCAGGGGGATCTCGAAATAAACGGTATTCAGCTTTGATTTTTTAATGGTAGCCAGCGAAAAAAGTGTATCCAGGCCAATAAGATCCGTATCATAACCGTCTGTAGTGGGCCTGGAAACGAGTGTGATATTTTCATCGAATGAAAATTTTCCGGAACTTAAGGAAATACCGGGATGTACCGAAAAATTTGAATGGGTAATATGAATGTCAAATTTATAATAGGGGGTCAGAATGAAGGATCCGATGAAATTGAGGTCCATGATTGAAGGAAAATCAGGGGCAAGTAACCACCCGAATTCCAATCCGAGCATACCGGGTATATCAGGACGGGCTCCGGGAACCGCCGGTGCGGTCACCGCACCGGCATCCTGTGCCTTGAGGGGTATGATTGTCATCAGAAATAAAAGGGGCAATAAAATGCCATAGATCTTAATTTGTTTCAGCATCTCCAAAATTCTTTTTTTGGCGTTAAAGATACTACATTTTAAAAACGATACGGTATGATTTCTTTTTTTAACACGTAGAATTGGTTATTTTTGCACCGTTTGGAAGAACCAGGACCCGGGACGTCAATGGATTGTCCGGTAATGTACCGGCCGGCTCAACTGAATGAACATCCCGAAGCATTTTGGGATTAATCCGGTTTCCGGATGTGTAGCTTAATTGGATAGATCCTGTGGATCATTAAAGGTCCAAAATTAATAATGTTAATGGCCGACTAGCTCAACTGAATAGAGCACCTGACTACGGATCAGGAGGTTGGGGGTTTGAATCCCTTGTCGGTCACACTCGAAAAACCTGACGCGGCGCGCCGGGTTTTTCATTTTCAGATTGTTAAAAGCTTGCTTTTATAAAAGATGAAGATGAAAAACCCGTGCCGAACGAAGAGAGGCAGGTTTTTCGATTGTAGAACCTCACTTTCAGGATCGCGACGAGGAACGAGGAGCAATCCCTTGTCGGTCACATTGATAATCAGGCAGTTACACAGTGAAGTCAGGGCTTCATATCCAAATTCGAATTTTTTGCCTCCGCAAAGTGGGCATCGACGTTTGGTGGTCTTTCTGAAATGATCTTCGATTTGTTCATTTGGGAATCTGTAAGAGCCATGATATAATAGGTTTTGATATTAATACTGAACTTCGTAAAGTACGTTAGGTATCAAAGATATACATCCCCTGTCAAACGTGGCAGGGGTTTTTTGTTCATCCATCAATTATTTAGAAAATAACCGATTGTACACTTTGGATGATTTTTACGGTTGTATTTTTAAGGTGCAACCTGAATTTTCAGATACTGGTAAATTTGGTTATATTATTTAGAATCAAAATGAGTTTGATGCCGATTATCTTATTTCATATTTATATCAGCCTTTAAATTATCTGCCATGAAAACCAAATACTTTTCCCAAAAACTTTCTTTTCTTCTTTTTCTTCTTGTTACGGTAATGTTTATTCCTTCCTGTGAAACCAGTGATGGAGAACCTGGGCCAGTAGGGCCACAAGGTCCAGTCGGACCCGAAGGACCACAGGGAGACCCCGGAGCAGAGGGTCCTGAGGGACCTCAGGGTGAAACCGGCTCAGCAAATGTGATTTATTCTGATTGGTTTATGCCTGATGCTTATGCCACACTGGATAGGTTCAGCGGTTTACGACAACTTTATTATGATCAGGATGCACCTCAAATTGACCAGGATATTTTAGATATGGGTGTGATCCAGGTATATGCAAAACTAAATGGATATACTAGTTCCTTTGACCTGAATGATAAGGTAATCCAATTGCCCTATGTTGTAATTTATTCCCCTACAACAACAGAAGCTGACCAATGGGGTTTCAGGGCAACTGAGGGCAATTTACGCATTACCTTTGAAAATAATAAAAATACCTATACCAGCATTGCCACTACACATGAGTTCCGCTATGTTCTTATCCCGGGGGCCGTTAACGCAAGATCATCAGTAAATTTTGCCGATTATGAAGCAGTGAAGGCAGCCTATAACATTCCTGATTAAAATTGCAGAACGATTTGAAACTTATCCGGTCTCCAACAAAAGAAAAAATGTAAGGAGATGTGTTGTTAGCAAACAAACCAGCTTATACTATCGGGTAAAAAAAGACAAAATTGAATTGATCATTTATTCGACTCACGGCAAAATCCTTCAAAAAAGAAATTATAAAAAATTTACTCTATCCCTTTAATAATCTTCTCCTGATCATTTGACAATCAATCTATCCCTCAGGATGATCAAGTCTTCATGCCAGTAATCTGTTCATGTTTATGATGTACTTACCTGCTGATGTGGCAGGATAAACCATAAAAAAGTCCTGGCACAATACATACCAGGACTTATTATTTGTTCTAAAAACGGGTGTTGCATTAAAATACTGAAAAAATTTGTTTTTAGCAATGAATATGGGAAATAGATCATGATTTTTTTTAGTGCGCGGCCAAAAAGTACATAAATGAAAGAATCCTTTCAGAGTTGAAAGGATTCTTTCTTATGAATTTGTGTAATGTGAGTTACCTATTAACAACGCAAAAAATCTGATAAGGGTTTCAAAATCATAAATTTATTGTTCAGGAAATGATCGCATGCTTTAATTACCGAGGACTATACCATTTAACCTGAGTGAAGGGGCGAAAGGTGATCACCACCTGTTGATCCTGATCCTTTCCTCCAGGAATTTATCATTGGGTTCCTTTTGTTCACCGGGATATCCGAAGGGAACAAGTGAAAAGGGTATGATGTTTTCCGGCATGTTCAGCAATTTCCTGATCCCCTCCATCCTTTTCTCCCGGGGAAAAATCCCTACCCACACCCCTCCTAATCCGAGGTCGGTAATCTCGAGG
>JAGTVG010000016.1 GCA_018224645.1 Cyclobacteriaceae bacterium | reverse complement strand
TTCCTGTGGTGTAAATGCCAAAGTTTCCTTCGAAGTAGAAGGAAGTTGATTCATATGCCATATGATTTTTAATCAGGGTTCTTGTTTAACGTCATTTCAAAAAATTGAAACCAGTCCTGGCCGCGGTTCATTTCTCCTGTTTCAATCCACTGTCCATGGTCATTGATACCAATGATATACCTGATTGGATCAGCCGGATACCAGTAAAATTTATTGTCGATCAGTTCGCCTGGTTCTGGATCAATCTGGCCATGTTCCAGGGTCATGGCCGCGAATTCGGTTTCAAACTGCTGAAACGTGAAGGAACGTAACTCATGCCATGACTTTGAGTCATGGCATGAGTTACGTTCCCTATTTTTCCAATATATCATCCACCCAGCTGAGGGCAGCCATCATGCCGGGGAAACCAATGGTGTTAGCCAGTAAAACAATGGCATGCCGGATTTCCTCCGGGGTGGCCCCTACTTCCAGGGCCTTGCGGGTATGACTGTGGACCGCACCTTCCGATCTGACTGCAGCTGAGACTGCCAGTTTTATCAGGTGTACATATTTATGCTCCAGGGGTCCCTGATGGGTAGCCTTCCCAAGCTTTTCATAGGCATCCACTATTTCAGGAAATTGTTCCTTGATTTTCAGATATCTTTCGGGAGGTTTAGTTGCCATATAAAAATTATTTTGATTCTTTGAATGGATTAAACGATTTTTATTAAAATTATTAAATATGATTGACTTTCACTACAATAACCCGGTCTAACTTCATGCTGAATGAGAGATACCTGCTGATATAACGTACCTCCTTTTTGAAGTCTCATTCAGAATGACAGGTAGGGAGTCTGAGCGGCAAATAAACCGGAAAATGAATTGGCATGGGTTTCAAGATAAAACATATCAGATAGTTCAAAGGAAAAAAACAATTTTTGCCCGTTGCAGTTCAATACACTATATCCTTTTATAAAACCTATATTTCAGGAAATGCCGAAGGAATTCTGGGAAACACGGTACGGACAATTGAATTATGCCTATGGTACGGCACCCAACGTCTATTTTAAAAAATTCATTGACAACCATCCCGCCGGCAGGATCATGTTGCCCGGGGAAGGAGAAGGAAGAAACGCGGTATATGCCGCCAGGAAGGGTTGGGAAGTGACCGCCATCGACCAGAGCCTGGAAGGGAAAAGAAAGGCAGAAAAACTGGCAAAAGAAAACCAGGTCTCCCTTGACTACCGGATAGGCAACCTCTCTGATTTTCCCTTTCGACCGGAGGAATTCGATGCCATTGCATTGATCTTTCTCCATTTACCGCCTGAAAACAGGTTGTTTACCCATAAAAATTTCGTCCGGAGCCTTAAACCGGGGGGATACCTGCTCGTAGAGGCCTTTTCCAAAGATCAGCTGGGACGTTCCAGCGGTGGTCCACCGGTCAGGGAACTTTTATATGACGAAATGATCCTGACCAACGATTTTAAGGAATTGAACATCATTGAACTGAATCCTGTGGAAGAATGGCTGGACGAGGGCCCATTCCATCAGGGAGAGGCAAAGCTTGTGCGGCTGATGGCCCGGAAATAAAATTATTTCTTCGGGTCAAAATGAGTCCATCCCTGTGCCGTAACCGGAATTGCCTGGTCTCCCCTGGTGACGAGATTGATCCCTTTTTCGGCTTCCTGCATGTACCCGATAAAATGGATATCACGGTGATTTTTCACCTTATCAAAATTTTCCTGGGAAATGGTGAATAACAATTCATAATCCTCTCCCCCATTCATTACGGCGGTGATCACATCGAGTTTGAATTCCATGGCGGTTTTCAGGGTAAGATGATCATAAGGAAGCTTATCCTCGAAAATATTGGCACCCAGGCCGGATTGTTTACAGATATGCATTAGATCTGAAGCAAGTCCGTCGGATACATCGATCATGGATGAGGGAACGATATTGAGTTCTCCCAGTTCATAAATGATGTCCATTCTGGCTTCCGGCCTAAGTTGCCTGCCCACAAGGTAATCATACCCTTTTAGCTGGGGCTGCATATCGGGATTAACCAGAAATTCCTGTTTTTCCCTCTCCAGGACCTGCAGTCCGATATAGGCTGCACCCAGGTCTCCCGTAACACAGATGATATCATTCAGTTTAGCCGTTTTCCTTCTGACCACTTTTTCTTTTTCAACCTCGCCCAGGATAGAAACCGAAATAACAAGCCCGCTGGATGAGGCCGTGGTATCCCCGCCAATAAGATCGACCTTATATTCCCTGCATGCTCTGAAGATTCCGTCATAAAAGGCATCGACTGCTTCAACGGAAAAACGGTTGGATAATCCCAGGTTTACCGTAACCTGTCTTGGAATGCCGTTCATGGCAGCAATATCCGAAACATTCACTGAGATGGATTTATAACCGAGATGCTGCAGAGGCATATAGGAAAGGTCAAAATGAATCCCTTCAAGCAACATATCCGTAGATAATAACGTATATGTGGTACCGGTGGCAATGATGGCTGCATCATCATCAATGCCTAAAACGGTGGAAGCATGAATGGTCTTCACCCCGGATTTGATCCTTTCGATCAGGCCGAATTCTCCGATTGTACTTATTTCTGTGCGAGGAGGTTTCATAATATGCAGGATTGATTGGTATCTTTGTGCAAAGATGAAAACTTTTTTTTATCTTGTACAGTTAAATTGGATAACTCTGAATCTTAAATATCTCTATGATAAAGATTACAACAACGGCAAAAGATAAAATAGCGGAATTAAGGAATAAAGATGGACATGCGGGTGATCCTAAAGTACGGGTATCTGTCAGGGGCGGAGGATGTTCAGGGCTGATGTACGACCTGGTTTTTGATGATAGGATCGCAGAAAACGATCATATTTTCGAAGACAACGGGGTAAAAATTCTTGTGGACAAAAAGAGCCTTTTATATCTCCTGGGTACCACCCTCGATTTTTCGGATGGTTTAAACGGGAAAGGGTTCCAGTTTATCAATCCAAATGCATCCAGAACCTGCGGGTGTGGCGAAAGTTTTGCGGTGTAAACAGAATACAGATGTCATCCCTTGAAGGGATGACATCTGTATTCTGTTTATCAATATGCCCTCACCGTAAGGCCTTCCATAAAATTCATAAAGGACTTGTTCACAACCCTGTTCCCTCCTTGTGTGGGATAATGCCCGGTAAAATACCAGTCACCCAGATGGTTCGGACAGGCACGGTGCAGGTTTTCAACCGTCTGGTATACAATTTCAACTTCCGACTTCATGTTTTTTGGCGTCACAATTTCTCCAATCTTCCTTGAAATTTCATCTTGCGTGAAAAGGTCATATAATTCCTTGACATAGTTTGGCTGATTGTCCCGGTTTTCTGTCACCCTGGCTTTATCATACACTTCATCCAGCTTAAATTCCATATCATTCTCCTTCAGCAAGGCCATCAAAGCCCGGAAGGCGATAAACTCATTCATACGTGACATATCAATGCCATAACAATCGGGATATCGTATCTGGGGAGCGGAAGAAACGACCACAATCTTCTTGGGTCCAATTTTATCGATCAGTGTAAGTATACTTCGTTCAAGGGTGGTGCCCCTGACAATAGAGTCATCAAGGATGACAATGGAATCGATCCCTTTCCGGATTACCTCATAGGTTGTGTCGTATACATGGCTCACGAGGTCGTCGCGATGGTCAATATCGGTAATAAATGTACGCAACTTGGCATCCTTTAGCACGATTTTTTCAACACGTGGCCGGAAGCTTAATAATTCTTCCCGGGAATCAAGAAAAGGTTTATTTTCCAGGAATACATCCTTTCTTTTGCCAATAAGGTATACATCAAGTGAATCGAGCAACCCCAGAAAAGCGGATTCCGCTGTGTTGGGAATATAGGAGAAAACTGTATTTTTCAGGTCAAAATTGATGGATTTGAGGATCTGGGGCAATAAAAGCCTGCCCAGCATTTTTCTTTCCGTATAGATATCCGGGTCGGTACCTCTTGAGAAATAGATCCTTTCAAAACTGCATGATAATTTCTGTTTCGGTTCAATGAACCTATGCTCGTTATATTGACCGTCCTTCGTAATGGTGAGTGCATGTCCGGGTTTGATTTCCCTGATTTCATTGAATTCCACGTCGAAAGCCATTTTAATCGGCGGTTTTTCCGAAGCCACCACGACCACCTCATCATCCGCATAATAATAAGCTGGCCGGATACCGTTCGGATCACGGGCTACAAAAGCACCGCCATATCCGGTCAAACCCGCCATGGCATATCCCCCGTCAAAATCCTTGCAGGATCTTTCCAGCACCCTCGCCAGGTCAATTTCCGTGGCAATCAAGTCTGTGATCTCCTGGTTGCTGAATTTATCCTTGTACTTGTCAAAGATCACCTGATTTTCAAGATCCAGGAAATGGCCGATCTTTTCCATCACGGTTACCGTATCTACCTTTTCCTTGGGATGCTGACCAATGGAAACGAGCTTATCAAAAAGGTCATCCACATTGGTCATATTAAAATTCCCGGCAATCACCAGGTTCCTGCTCCTCCAGTTATTCTGCCTGAGAAAAGGATGGACCTGTTCAATGGAATTTTCCCCGTGTGTTCCGTATCGCAGATGCCCAAGCCATAATTCCCCGGTAAAGGCGACATTTTCCTTCAGCCACTGCCCGTTATAGAATTTCTGCGGGTTTTCCTTCTGCGCTTTCCGGTATTTTTTCGAAATTTTCTTGAAGATATCGGCAATAGGCTGGGGCTGAATCGATCTGTACCGGCTGATATACCTGTATCCGGGTTTGATGTCGATTTTGATATTCGCCACGCCGGCACCATCCTGTCCCCTGTTGTGCTGCTTTTCCATCAACAGATACAATTTATTCATGGCATAAGCCGGGGTACCGTATTTTTCAATATAAAAATTCAGGGGTTTTCTTAACCTGATGAGGGCTATACCACATTCATGTTTGATGAAATCGCTCATTGATGTTTTCTAAATGGCAAATTTAAATGTAATTAAGAATTCAACAAATCAAACTGTCTAAAAGAACAGCCCCTTTCAGTTCATTTTTATCCGATTAATATCAATCCCTGATTTAAAGGCTTGGCACGGGCAGGAACCATCCGGAAAATTTCCAGCCGGTGGGAGAAAATCCTTCACTGCAATTTAACCGGATCATACTTCAAAATCCTTTCATCACCACAACCATACATACGATTAAACGAATTACTTGTTGTATCGGTAAAAAAAGTCCCAATAATCCTGCCAACCAGTGGAATATTGACAAAAAAATATCATTCACTTGTTATTCACAGCTCAAAATTGTTCTTCACGCAAAAAAAATTCCGGACAAATCCCGCCGCTTCAGAATCGGGGATGCCGGAAAGTTGAAATTTGTTTTTATATGACCGGGAATAAAAAATCAGTTCCTCACCGGGATCTCAGCATAAATCACCGACTCTTCCGGGTATGTTTCAATCAGGATCTCCTGCAATTCATAATCCTGCTCCAGTGCATAGGTTTTTATCTTCCGGGCTATCTTCCGTGGATTGGGCATCACCGTTACATGGGCATCCATGGTGGCCCTGATAACGCCGTTCATCCTGAATATCCTTGTCTCCATGCCAGCCGGCAATTCCGGATCATCCAGGTATTTAATGCCGATGAAAGCCTTCGCATATCCTTTTTCTTCCCCGGGTTCATTATACCAGACGATGGTGAGATCTCCCGCGACCGAATCCTTTCCGGCTATCCGGGCTGTACGGTAAAAAAGTTCCTCCCAATCTTTCCCCGTTATTCTCCCTTCATAGTGATAGCCGGCAATCCGGTATTCATGGATATCAAGAAAAGTTATCTCAGGTTCATTGAATCCACCCAGGTACCTGTAAAGGATCAACAGACCGGTAAGGATCAATGCGATAAAAAGGAACAAATAACTTTTCCGAAACATAAAGCCCCGTTATACCAGTTCCTTGTACTGGATTTTATACAATTGGGAATAATAACCACTTTTTGCCAGAAGATCCTCATGTGTGCCGGTTTCCATGATCTCTCCCTTTTCAAGCACCAGGATCGTGTCGGCTTTCTGAATGGTGGAAAGGCGGTGTGCAATCACAATGGAAGTACGGCCTTTTAAAACCGTTTCTATGGCCCGTTGAATAAGTTCCTCTGTTTCCGTATCCACGGAAGAAGTGGCTTCATCCAGGACGATCACTTTGGGATCGTATACCATGGCCCTGATGAAGGAAATCAATTGCCGCTGACCGACAGACAGGGTACTCCCTCTTTCCATGACATGATAATGCAATTTCCCGGGAAGTCTTTCAATAAAATTCGAGGCGCCGACTAGCCTTGCCGCCTCCATGATCTCACCATCTGAGATATCCGGATTTCCCAGCGTAATATTATCCTTGATGGATCCTGAAAAAAGAAACACGTCCTGCAGCACCACGCCGATATTTTTCCTGAGGCCCGCAAGCGTATAGTCCCTGATATCCACATCATCGATCCTGATCACGCCCCGGTTGATCTCATAAAACCTCGAAAGAAGGTTTATAATAGATGTTTTTCCGGCCCCTGTCGCACCGACAAGGGCGATGGTTCTGCCGGGATGGGCCTGAAAAGAGATATTTTTCAGTACATAATTATCGTCTTCGTAGGCAAACCAGACGCCCTCAAATTCAACCTTTCCCCTGACATGAGATGGTTCGAGTTTACCCTCATCGGAAATATGCTCCCTGCTGTCAAGCAATTTTATGATTAGCGCCGTACTGAGCACACCCATCTGAAGCGTATTAAAACGGTCGGCGACCATCCGGATGGGTCTGA
>JAGTVG010000015.1 GCA_018224645.1 Cyclobacteriaceae bacterium | reverse complement strand
TTATAAGCACCAATGCTTCAAAAGGTTCGGATAAGTATCCTTTTTCGTTTACAGGATCTTTAAAGGTACTTATCCATTATCTTTTTTGGTAATATTCACCCGGTGAATCGGGGGACTGGAAGCTGGAAGCCCAAAGACCGTAGCCGGAAGCGACTGACAGGAATTCTGCCTTCCGCATTCTTCATTCCTCATCATTTCGCATAAACAACAGTTCCTCAGACTGACCAGTGTCCTCCCCATCGTTCAAATGCGGCACGTTCAAGCGTATCACGATGGTCGGGATGGGCAATGCTGATCAGACGCCGGGCACGTTCCTTCATGGACTGACCATAAAGATAGGCTATCCCGTACTCGGTAATGACGTAATGCACATTCGCGCGTGTGCTGACCACCCCCGCTCCGGGCTTCAACGTGGGAACAATTTTTGATAGACCTTTGCCGGTCTGGGAACCAATGGCTATGATAGGCTTACCTCCCCTGGAATAGGAAGCGCCCCGTATAAAATCCATCTGACCGCCCACACCTGAAAAATGGCTGGTTCCGATGGAGTCGGCACAGACGTGGCCGGTAAGGTCGATCTCAAGCGCAGAATTGATTGCGGTAACCTTGGGATTTCTCCGGATGATCCGCACATCGTTTACAAAAGCACAGTCCATCATGGCCACCCTGGGATTATCATCGATAAAATCATAAACTTTGCGTGTTCCCATCACGAAGGAGGAAACGATATGATCGGGGACAATCCTTTTTTCGCTGTTTGTAATGATTCCCTTTTCCACGAGGGGCAGTACTCCATCTGAAAACATTTCGGTATGAATGCCAAGGTTCTTATGGTTGTGAAGCCGCGAGAGCACAGCGTTCGGAATACCGCCGATCCCCATCTGCAGGGTTGCCCCGTCCTCAATTAGGCCGGCTATATAATCGCTTACTTTTTCTTCAATGGGCGTTGGCGCCGGAACAGGAACCTCAATGATCGGCGATTCGTGTTCGACAAATGCATCGAAATAATTAACGCTCATACATCCGACACCCAGCGCACGCGGAACCTGTGGATTGACCTGGGCAATGACATGACGTGCCGATTGCACTGCGGCCAGGGCAATATCAATGGAAGTCCCAAGTGAAACATATCCGTGTTTATCCGGCAGTGAGACATTCATCAGGGCAACATCGATCGGCAGGATTCCATTACGGAAAAGCCCGGGGATCTCACTCAAAAAAACAGGAATATAATCCGCATATCCTTCCATGGTAGCCTGTCTTACATTGGCACCGGTAAAAAATGACTCGACCCGGAATATCCCTTCTAATTCAGGCTTGAGATAAGTAGCCTTTCCCTCATGATGGATATGAATGATCCTGACATTGCTGAGTTCGGGAGCCCTGGCAACCATGGCATCGATCAGGATCTGGGGAGCCTGGGCAACCCCGTGAACAAAAACGGTATCCCCTGATTTGATCACCTTCACAGCTTCTTCTGCGGATTTATATTTCATATTTAAAAAAATTATATTTTTTATAATCTAATATTACAAAATTATGTATGGAAATGGTCGCAGAAAATGAGAATGGTCATTAATTTTAGCGGGCTGCTATTTTTTTTGTGAAATTATACCCGATTGAAGGTTATCCTTTTAATTTTGTCCATTAGATTTTTTTACATGGAAAAAGATATCATCATCATTGGCGCGGGAATTGTCGGTCTTGCTACTGCCTACCGGTTAAACCAGAAAAATCCTGACCTGAAGATCCTTGTCATTGAGAAGGAAAATGGCGTTTCCCAGCACCAGACCGGACATAACAGCGGGGTTATTCACAGTGGCATATATTACAGGCCCGGCAGCCTGAAAGCGGTAAATTGTATCAGTGGATATCATAGATTACTTGAATTCTGTGACATGAACAGGATCTCCTACGATATCTGCGGAAAGATCATCGTGGCAACCAGCAAGGAAGAAATCGGAAGGCTTTATACGTTACATGAAAGAGGGCAGCAGAATGGCCTTAAAGGATTGAAATTTCTCGAAACTGAAGAATTGAAGGATTATGAACCTCATGTGGCCGGGATCGCCGGTTTATCGGTACCTCAAACGGGAATTATAGATTTCAAAGAGGTTTCGGCTAAATTATTATCCATCCTGCAGAAAAACGGGGTGGAATTCCGCTTTGGTGAAATGGTTAAAGGTATCCGGAAAAATAAAAATTCCGCACTCGTCAGCTCCGGCAATCAGGAAAATGAGGCCCGGCTGGTAGTGAACTGCGGCGGACTGTATTCCGATAAGATTGCACGTCATACCGTACCTGACCTGGGAGTAAGGATCGTTCCATTTCGCGGAGAGTATTTCAAGATCAGGGATAACCGCTCCTACCTGGTAAAAAATCTGATCTACCCGGTACCTGATCCTGCTTTTCCCTTCCTGGGCGTCCATTTTACGAGGATGATCCATGGCGGCGTTGAAGCGGGTCCCAATGCTGTCCTTGCTTTTGCCAGGGAAGGCTATAAAAAGTCTGATATCAATGCCAGGGAGTTGATGGAAGTGCTGGCCTGGCCGGGATTTCAGAAGGTTGTCAAAAAATACTGGCGGACCGGATTCGGTGAAATGTACAGGTCATTTTCGAAAAAAGCATTTACCTCTGCCCTTCAGAAACTGGTTCCCGGGATCAGGGAAGAGGACCTAATGGCCGGGGGGTCAGGTGTCCGTGCCCAGGCCTGTGACAGGAACGGTGGACTTGTGGACGACTTCCTGATCTATGAAAATACAATTTCGGTGAATGTCTGTAATGCGCCTTCTCCCGCCGCTACTTCCTGTTTCTCTATTGGTGAGACCATCTCGGAAAAGGTATTGGCTCATTTTCAATGACCCAGTCTTGGGTTCAACGTATTCAGAATGTGACAGGCTCCATCAAGTCTGAATGAGAAAAAATAGACACCGGGACTCCCTCTGCATTCACTTTCCTGGATGACCGGTTTTATCAGCATTCACAGGGCAGAAGAAAGGTTTGGGAACTCCACAGATCCATATTCCCAATAACCCGAATGAGCAATTATAATTAACAGTTCCTGTCGCTGAATGCCAATG
>JAGTVG010000014.1 GCA_018224645.1 Cyclobacteriaceae bacterium | reverse complement strand
GTAAAAAACAGGTGGAACTGATTGTGTCCGACCAAGATTTAATTATACAATTCTTTACTGTATGTTTTGTAATTTCAAATTAGATTATTTACTTTGGCAGCCTGATTAGAAAGTCTATTTTTTAAACCTTAACCCGTACAATATGATATAAACCTCTACGTTTACTAATTGAGATTTGAAATGAATAGGAATGAGGTAAGTGACAAAAAATTGGTCTCAGCTTATATTAAAGGTAATGAAGAGGCTTTTGAATTATTGGTTGAACGGCATAAGAACAGGATTTTCACAACAGTCAATCTTATTGTGCGGGATACATATCTCGCGGAAGATCTTTTACAGGAAACTTTCATTAAAGCTATCAGAACCATCAAGACAGGTCGGTACAACGAAGAAGGAAAGTTTTTACCCTGGATCCTCAGGATTGCACATAACCTTGCGATCGATCACTTCAGGAAGGATAAAAGATATCCTACCATGGTACTTGAGGATGGAAGCCCGGTCTTTAATGCACTTGAATTTTCTGAAGATTCATATGAATCCTTACAGATACGTAAAGACACCGATTTTAGGATCAAGCAGTTTATTGATGAATTGCCCCTGGTTCAAAGAGAGGTTCTCGTTATGAGACATTACATGAACATGAGTTTTAAAGATATTGCGGAAGTTTCCGGTGTCAGTATCAATACTGCCCTCGGGAGAATGAGGTATGCACTGATAAACCTCCGTCGAAAAATTGACGTTAACCGGTCTGCCTATGACAAAAACCTTTACCCAAAATGACCTGATAAGATATATTTATCAAGAGAACAACGAACAGGAAGAAAAAGACATTGAAGAGGCTTTATTGATGGATAATGATCTTTTTGAAGCATATCGTGAGATTGCTGAAATTACAGAAGTATTGAACCGAATTGATCTATGTCCTTCCGATCAGACGATCAATAAAATTTTAAATTATTCAAAATCTATAAATTTGCATTCGGTTAAATAAGCAGAATGCAAAAGAAAGAAAGATTTTCACTTTTTATTGATCACTTCACCGAGAATTTTCCTGAACCGGAAACGGAGTTGGAATACATTGATCCTTTCCAACTCCTGATCGCTGTCATATTGAGTGCCCAATGCACAGATAAACGTATCAATATGGTTACTCCCCGGCTGTTCAGGGAGTATCCGTCGCCCGTCATGCTTGCAGCAGCCAAACCTGAAGAGGTTTATTCCCTGATCAAAAGTGTGACCTATCCGAATAATAAAGCCAAACATCTGATCAACATGGCCGGAATGCTTGTCGATCAATTTGATTCAAGGGTGCCGGAGAGGGTGGAAGACCTCCGGAAACTACCGGGTGTTGGAAGGAAAACTGCCCATGTAATAGCATCGGTCATCTATAATCAACCCGTAATGGCGGTAGATACGCACGTTTTTCGCGTTTCAAAAAGACTTGGCCTCGCTGACCATAAAGCAACTACCCCCCTGGCTGTGGAAAAACAGTTAGTCGCCCATATCCCTGAAAAATATTTGTCTAAGGCACACCATTGGCTGATATTGCATGGCCGGTATGTATGTACGGCCCGGAGCCCAAGATGCCGGGAATGCGGTCTGTCACACCTTTGTAAATATTTTCAGCAAAATATCAAAATCTGAGGGAATGTGCGGAATAAACCTGATCGTGGACAGGACAGGTAAGGCCAACCTGGATGCTTTGAAGCATATGATGGATAAAACCGTCCACCGGGGGCCGGATCAGGGCCGGATGAAGATTATCGGGAAAGAAAATTATCAGGTCCTTTTTGGAGTCAACAGACTTCGTATCATGGATGAGAATACGGATTCTGACCAGCCTTTCCACGAAAAGGATGAAGCTTGCTTCCTGCTTTACAATGGAGAAATATACAACCAGGTTGAGATCAGGAATCATTTGATCAGGAAGGGAATCCATTTTTCCACGTTTTCCGATACCGAAGTGCTATTTCACTATTTAAAGGAAAACCCCCTTGCTGCTTCTTCAGGCCTCCATGGCATGTATGCCTATGTATTTATCGATTTCAGGAAGGAAGTCCTGGCGATTGCACGCGATCCCTGGGGGATGAAGCCATTATATTTTTACCTCGATGACCGGTATTTTATTGTATCCTCCGAAATCAGGGGCATCCTGGCTTCCGGTCTCGTCAGATCGGTTTTGAATGTTGAGCAGATCCCATTTTACTTCCGGTACCGGTTCAGCAATCCTCCCAATACGTTGCTGAAAAACATCCAGACGTTTATGAAGGGAATTACGTGCCGTTTTGGATTAGATGATTTCAAACTGTTACAACTTGACCGTTCTGATAATCCGCCTGACGAAAATACCGAAATAAATCCCCGGGAGGGCTATTTCGACAATATCGATGACCAAAAATTACTGGCAGAAGTGGAGGAACTGCTGATCGATTCAATGATAACGCACACACAATCAGTGCGGTCTCCGGGGCTTTTTTTAAGCGGGGGAGTGGATTCGACCCTGTTGCTTGCCCTGGCTGCAAATCATAGGATTCACCTGCCCAATGTGTTTTCAATCGTAAACAGCGATCAGGACAGGGATTTTGGAACTGAGGATTATAAATATGTCAGAATGGCTGTTCAGCAATATCATCCCTCCTCCAGCATCATCGAAATGGATCATTCAATGATGTATGGACTTGATGATTTTATTGGCAGAATAGATCACCCTGTTGCAGACCCTGCATTTTTTTTAACCTATCAATTGTCAGCACTGGCATCAAAAACAACCAATGTGGTCCTGTCCGGGGCAGGTGCAGACGAACTTTTTGGCGGATATAACCGTCATGCTGCTTTTTATCATTATTTGCAACATCGAAAAAAAATTAAATTTTTTACTCCCCTGATTAAAAATTTTCTCCGGGTGGTGCCAACCGGATATTCCTATGTTGGCAGGAAAAATCTCCTATTGCTGAAAAAACTGTTCAATAAGGTTACCGGTGAACCCTGGCAGACTTATGATAATTTTTTATCCTTTGAAAAGCTTAGTCCTTCAGTACTTTCCCCCGAATGGGATTTGACGGGGATGACGGATCCGGTTAATCAGATATTTTTACTTGCACTCGAACGGGACAGGCAGGAATATCTGCCGGAGGATGTATTGGCCGTCAATGACCGGGCATGCATGCTTAACAGCGTGGAAATACGGATGCCGTACCTTGAGGAAAAGGTTGGCTCCTTAATCCGGAGGATCCGCCCTGACAGGCTTGTTTCCGGTGGCAGGAAATGGATATTAAAATCACTTTTAAAAAAACACGGCGGCGGTCGGT
>JAGTVG010000013.1 GCA_018224645.1 Cyclobacteriaceae bacterium | reverse complement strand
TATAGAACATATCGATCACCTGTCCGTGAAACCAGGGGGTAGCCGCATTATAGGGGGCGTTATCCAGGAGTACGCCATAGAGGGTGCTGTCGATCACATTGCCAATTGCTCCTCCGAGGATCAGGGCAATACACCAGATCAGTCCGGGATGTACTTTTTTTCTTGCCAGGTAAAACAGATAATACCCGATCCCCACCACCGCAAGCAGGCGGAATATGGTAAGGATCAGTTTTCCGTATTCCGAAGCGATCTGCATGCCGAATGCCATTCCCGGATTCAGGGTATAATGAAGCTTAAACCAGTCATCGAAAATTTTTATTTGTCCCACAATTCCCGGATCCATATTAAAATGTACAAGCATTTTAACAGCCTGATCGATCAGGATTACGGCCAAACTCAGGAGATAGAATTTAGAATATTTCACTTTTTCCGGTTCTTTGTCTGTCACTTCTCAATTTTTAAGGTAATCTCGAGATCATCGATCTCGAACTTTTTCCCACCTTCTATATTGTCCTTAAACCCTAATTCAAGGGCTTGTGTTTCATTACAAATATATTCCTTATTTGATTCCAATGCTGAATTCACTAATTCATCCTTTTTTTCCACAAAGATTCTGATCTTATCCTGAACATCGAGTCCCATTTCCTTGCGGAGATTCTGTACGCGGTTTACCACATCCCTCGCGATCCCCTCCTTTCTCAAATCGTCGGTGATGGTAATATCCAACGCAACGGTGATGCCATTTTCGGTAGCGACCGACCAGCCGGGAATATCCTCCGATGTGATCTCGACATCCTCCAGGGTCAGGTTTATATGATTCCCCGAGGGTAAGGACAGGGTATAAAAATCCTGTCTTTCAATGACCGCGATATCTTCCTGCCGGAAATCATTGACAGCCTGGGTGATCTCCTTCATGAGTTTACCATATTCTTTTCCCAGTTTTTTGAAGTTGGGTTTTATTTTTTTTACGAGTACCCCTGAGGTATCATCGATGTATTCCACTGATTTTACATTTACCTCCGATGTTATGATCGCCTGGATCGCACTGATCTGCTGCTTTTTATGCTGATTTAAAACCGGAATAAGTATCCGTGACAATGGCTGCCGGACCTTGATCTTATGTTTTTTCCGCAGGGAATGGACAAGCGAAGAGATCACCTGGGCCATATTCATTTTTTCTTCAAGTTCATTATCGATCAATGAGCTGTCTGCCACCGGAAATTCCGTAAGATGGATCGATTCATTCTTTTCCATGCCTGTTACACCATTCAGATCGAGAAAGAGTGTTTCCGCATAAAATGGGGCTATCGGGGCCATCAGTTTAGCTGTCTCGAGCAGGCATGAATACAAGGTCTGATATGCGGCAACTTTATCTTCATTATATTCCCCTTTCCAGAATCTTTTCCTGTTCAGCCTGACATACCAGTTGCTCAGGTCATCGATGACAAAATCCTGTACCAGCCGGGCAGCTTTTGTGGGCTCATAATCATCATAGGCATGCCTGACCTGGCTGATCAGGGTATTCAGTTTTGACAGGATCCAGCGGTCACTTTCCGGCCTTCCTGACAGTGGAACATCCATCTCGCTGAATGAGAATTTGTCCAGGTTGGCATACAGGGCGAAAAAGTTGTAAGTATTGGTCAGGGTTCCAAAAAACCGCCGCTGGGCCTCTACCACGCCTTCAAGATTGAATTTCAGATTGTCCCATGGATTGGCATTTTCGATCATATACCACCGTAGCGGATCGGGACCATACTTTTCGATGGTCGAATACGGATCTACTGCATTGCCAAGTCTCTTGGACATTTTATTCCCGTCCTTGTCCAGGAGAAGGCCATTGGAAACCACATTTTTAAACGCCACACTGTCAAACAACAGACCCGCAATGGCATGCAGGGTAAAAAACCATCCCCTTGTCTGATCAACCCCTTCTGCGATAAAATCAGCCGGGAATTTTCCGGAAAATGAATCCTTGTTCTCAAAAGGATAATGTTCCTGGGCATACGGCATGGCCCCGGCATCAAACCAGACATCAATGAGGTCAGGTTCGCGGTACATTTCCTGTCCGTTTTCACTCATCAGGATGATCTCATCCACATAGGGCCGGTGGAGATCGAAACTGCTGTCGATCGCCTTCTGGGGGATGCCTGACCGTATGGCAAAATCCACTTCCTTTTTTAGTTCTTCCAGGGAGCCGATGCATTTTTCTTCCTTCCGGTCCTTTGTGACCCAGATCGGGAGGGGGGTTCCCCAGAACCTTGACCGGCTCAGGTTCCAGTCGACGAGGTTTTCAAGCCAGTTCCCGAAACGCCCGGTACCCGTGGATTCCGGTTTCCAGTTAATGGTTTTATTGAGCTCGTAGAGCCTGTCCTTCAGCGCAGTGGATCTGATAAACCAGGAAGTCAGCGGATAATACAGAACCGGCTTATCGGTCCGCCAGCAATGGGGATAACTGTGGACATAGCGTTCCACCCGGAAAGCCTTGTTTTCCTCCTTTAATTTAATGGCGATGAGGACATCGGTGGGTTTATAATCGGGATCATTTTCATCGCGGCCCTCATAATTTTTAACATACATCCCGGCGAAATCCGTTATTTCCTTCACAAATCTGCCGTGTTTATCAACGATCGGAGTATCCTCGCCGTTCTCATCCTTCACATAGATGCCGGGTATCCCTTTTTCACGGGTTATCCTGAAGTCGTCGGCACCGAAAGCCTGTGCCATATGCACAATCCCCGTACCATCCTCGGTGGTCACAAAATCGCCTGAGATCACGGTGAATGCCGGGTAGGGAAGCGGGACATACGGCATGAGCTGTTCATATTCCATTCCCACGAGTTCCTCCCCCTTGAATTTTTCAATGATCTCCCAGGGAATGCGTTTATCCCCGGGCACGTAATCCGTGAAAGACAGGTTCTGTTCCTTTTCGCCGAAATAGGCTGGAAGCCGGTCGTGGGCAAGGATCACATGAACCTGCTTAAAAGTATAGGGGTTGAAAGTTTTGACTTTGACATAATTGATGTATGCATTGACCGCCAGAGCGGAATTGCCTGGAAGTGTCCAGGGCGTGGTGGTCCAGGCCAGCAGATAATCATTTTCTGCATTTTTAATTTTGAACTGGGCGGTGACGGAAGTATCCTTCACATCGCGGTAGCAGCCGGGCATATTCAGTTCATGTGAGCTTAATCCTGTTCCTGCCGCGGGAGAATAGGGCTGAATGGTATATCCCCGATACAGCAATCCTCTTTCATACAGTTGTTTAAGCAGCCACCAGACGGTTTCCATATAATCCCGGTCAAAAGTGATGTAGGGATTGTCCAGGTCGATCCAGTAACCCATTTTCCGGGTCAGGTCATCCCATTGGTTCTTGAATTTCATCACAGCCTCACGGCATTTCCGGTTATACTCCTCGACAGAGATCTTAACGCCGATATCATCCTTGGTGATCCCGAGGTCGTTCTCTACCTGCAACTCGACCGGGAGGCCATGTGTGTCCCATCCCCCCTTCCGTTTTACCTGGAATCCTGCCATGGTCTTATAGCGGCAGAAGATGTCTTTTACCGTTCGGCCCATAACGTGATGGATGCCGGGTGTTCCATTGGCCGATGGCGGACCTTCATAGAAGATAAAAGGATTCTTTCCCTCCCTGCCGGAAACTGATTTTTCAAAAATTTTATTCTTTTCCCAGAATTCCTGGATTTTTTTGCTGACCTCAGCGAAATTGAAATTTTTATATTCGGTATATTTTGTCCGATCGCTCATGGATTTTGATATTTATCCTGGATTTCTACCTTGTTCTTGTTTTCTTCTTTTATAGGGTTGTTCTCGACTTTTATCAGGTTGATATTGATCTCTTCGTCTTCATCTTCCTGATAAAAATTATCATAATTCTCGATCAGGGGATGCCTGTCCTTTTTCCTTTTTCCATCATCGAAGGCAAGCAATAAGGCAGGCAGAAGGATCAGGTTCGTGAACATGGCAATTAAGAGGGTGATTGAGGTTAATTTCCCCAGGGCGATGGTGCCCCCAAAATTAGACCATGCGAAAATGATAAATCCGGCAAACAATACCATCGAAGTATATACCATGCTTGTCCCGATCTCGCGGATGCTGTTGGTGACCGCTACCGTAACAAAAAAATTATTGGCAAATAATTCCTGCCTGTATTTCGCCAGGAAATGAATGGAAAAATCAACCGATATCCCGAAGGCAATGCTGAAAGTGATGGCCGTGCTGGGTTTGAAGGGAATCCCGGCAAACCCCATCAGTCCGGCAGTGATCAGGATCGGGATAATGTTGGGAATCAGCGAAAGCAGGATCATTTTCCAGTACCTGAACAGCAGGGCCATGATCCCGGAGATCAGCACAAAGGCGATCAGCAGGCTCATCCGCAGGTTTTCAATGAGGAAATTATTGCCTTTGACAAACAACATGGTGGTACCTGTCGGATAGGCGGTAATGCCGGAACCGCTGAATATGGCAGCCAGTTTCGGCTTGATCGTATCCTGGATCAGGTCATGCATTTTATTGGATCCGATGTCTGCAATTTTCAGGGAGATCCGCATCACCTGCCCTGTTGAATCCACAAAAGCCTTCATCAGCGGATTATCAGCCGATTCGCCCCTGAAATAACGCAGGATGAAATTTTGATCCTGCCGGTTTGGCAGTCCGTAAAATCTGGGATTGTTATTATAAAATGCCTGGCGGGCCGCCTTCACAAAGGATACAATGGATACGGGTTTTGAAATATGTTCCTGTTCTTCAAGAAATGTTTCCAGTTCCTCGAACTTCTGAAGATTTTGGTTATTGATCACCCCGCGCTTTTTACCTGTATCGACCACGATCTCCAGGGGCATGATCCCGCTGAAACTATTTTCGAAAAATGCCAGGTCTTTCTTGATCTGGCTTTCTTCCGGTATGTCGTCGATCATGTAGGAAACGGAATGGACCCGGTATACACCAAAGAGCGAAATGGTGACAATGATGATGATCGTGCCGAAAATTGAATATTTATGGCGGTGGACCAGGAGGTCGACCCCTGTCAGGAATTTATCGATCAGTTTAAAATTAAGATGTTTGAGCCGTTTTCCCTGGGGTGTGGGAAGATAGGAAAAGACGGCAGGAATCAGGATGATGCTTACGATGAAGGTTGCCATGATCAGGATGCTTGCCACGATCCCGAATTCCCTGAGGATTATGATCCTGGTAAAGGCAAGAACGCCAAAGCCG
The DNA here is from genome assembly GCA_018224645.1 of Cyclobacteriaceae bacterium. GTDB lineage: Bacteria > Bacteroidota > Bacteroidia > Cytophagales > Cyclobacteriaceae > JAGTVG01. Next base: position 759 of record JAGTVG010000013.1, on the reverse strand, counting down.
ATGGCGGTGGTAAGGTTGGTCAGGAGGGTAACGATCCCGATCTTCCGGATCATCACGCTCAGCGCCCTGATCTTATTTCCGTATTTATCGATTTCCTGGTGGTATTTGTTCAACAGGTAAATGCTGTTGGGAATGCCGATCACGACGATGATGGGGGGCAGCAAGCCCGTAAGCAGGGTGATTTTAAAGCCAAAAAGGGCAAGTGTCCCCATTGACCAGATCACGACAACGCCGATGACGATCATGGGAAAAACCACTGCATCCCAGGAACGGAAAAACAATAAAAGGATAAGGCCGGAAATGATGACGGAAAGGACAAGAAATATCTTCATCTCATCCCGGATCTGCCCGGCCACAACAGACCGTACGAAGGGGAGACCTGCATATTTAAGGTCGATGCCGGTTTTTTCAGCGTATTCATTTCCCAGGAAAAGGATATCATCCGTCACCTTGAGCCGTTTGGCAGAATTCAGAACATCCCTGGAAAGTGTCACAAGGATCAGGTTAGCCCCATTTTTTTCATTAAAAAGCTGACCTGCATAAAAACGCTGGTCCTGAACGAGGTGGAGGATGCTGTCAAGTTCATCCTGATTTTCTGGGATGGAATCGAATATGTCGGTGATAACGAATTTTTTGTTTTCGGAATCTTTTTCGATCCGTTTCAGGTTCGGCAATCCCAGCACTTCCTCGACTCCATTGATAGGTGTGATCGCATCGCATAAAAGGGAAAGCCTGTAAAAATTTTGCGGGGTATAAACT
>JAGTVG010000012.1 GCA_018224645.1 Cyclobacteriaceae bacterium | reverse complement strand
CGATTTTACACTCATGCCATCACTCCAAGTGATGGCATGAGTGTAAAATCGGAGTGATCGTGATGACACACCAACTTCACAATATTTTTTCTGTCGTTTACCGGTATTTCATGTCTATTTACCGATTTTTAATGGATTTTTTTATTTCCTGCCCGTATTTTTAAAAGAAATTAAACATCAATCCCATGTCACACGAAACAAATAAAAGATTAGTCCTTGCCGGATTTCTGATCATTATCGGCATTGTCCTTGTTTTGAGGAATTTTCATTTTTTTCCATTCATTCCCTGGTTATTTTCCTGGCCCATGATATTTGTATTGATCGGGGTTTTTATTCTCTTAACGAGGCAATCGGTCGTCGCTGCCCTAATTTTTGTTGGGATCGGAGTGTGGTTCCTTGTCCCCGATATTTTTAACCTGTACATTGACCGTTTCTGGGATCTATGGCCGATCATCCTGATCGCCATCGGAATGTCGCTGATCCTGAGGAACAGGTCCCCGAAATATGTTTCCCACGGTAGACCCAGTGAGGAATCGGGTATGGATTACATGGATGAAGTATCGATCTTTGGCGGGGGTGAAAAGATCGTCACTTCCCAGAGTTTCAAGGGCGGAAAGATTACCAATATATTTGCGGGATCCGAAATCAATTTTCTTGGTGCTAAACTTGCTCCTGAACCTGTCTATATCGATTTATTTACTTTGTTTGGGGGATCCACCCTGATCGTACCGGCTGAATGGAAGGTCAAGGTGGATATGGTGGCCATATTCGGTGGATTTTCCGATAAGCGTGAATATAAAAGACAGGATTTAGGTAAAGATGAACCTGAATTGTATATTAAGGGCGTTACATTATTCGGAGGCGGGGAACTCAAAAGTCATAAATGATGAATATTTATGTTGAATCCGGTCCTTAAAAATAAAAAAAGCCGAATTGTTTATCTGCTGCTCTGGGTCATCATTATGATGGCCCATTCATTTTTTCTGATTTTTTACTTTGATCTTCGTGCAGTTTATGCCGTGATCGATGGTCTGGTCTATAACCTAGTATATCTGTTATTTGGCATCGGTATATGGTACATTGTCAGATACAACGATTTTGAATTAATTAAACTGATTAACCTGGTTGGCAGCCACGCATTATCCGCAGTATTTATCCTCAGTTTATGGTTGGGGATTTCCGGTTTCATTGTTGGTTTGATTGTAAAAAATAATGAATATGCTACGGTTGCCGACCAGGTTTTCCCTGCCCGCACCATTTTTGGCATTCTGTTTTATGCGGTGATCGTTCTTGTTTATTATTTACTTGTTTATTACCATAATTTTAAGGAAAGAATCAGGCATGAGGCACATGTTTCGACACGGTACAAGGAAGCCGAATTGAATGCGCTAAAATCTCAGATCAATCCTCATTTTATTTTTAACAGTCTGAATTCCATCAGTTCAATGACCATTTCGGATCCTGACAAGGCACAGGAAATGATCGTAAAACTTTCCGAATTTTTCAGGATGACCCTTAAAAATGGGAATCTCTATATGACGACATTGAACAATGAACTGTATTTTTCCAGGTTGTATTTCGAAATCGAAAAAATCAGGTTTGGTGATAAACTGGAGGTTAAAATTGAGGTGCCGGAATCATTCGGCAGCATCGGGGTGCCACATCTGATCCTGCAGCCCCTGCTCGAAAATGCCATCAAACATGGGGTGCAGGAAAGTCTGGATGTGGTGGAGGTAAAATTATCAGCCAGCCAATCTGACGGCTTTTTGCTGCTTGTTCTGAAAAATCATTTTGACAAGGACCTGAATGTCAGGGGGGAGGGTATTGGATTAAGTAATGTACGTGAAAGACTGCGGCTGATGTATGGAATGCAGGACCTGCTGATGACAGGAAAGGATCCGGATAAAAATGAATATATCGTTACCATAAAAATACCCTTAAATGAACCGGAAGATGGAAGTATTTAATGCCATAATCATTGATGATGAAAAACCGGCCAGGGATCTCATAAAAAATTTTCTGGGTTCATTCGATCAGATCAGCGTGATCGGGGAAGCGGATAATGGTTTTGACGGATGCAGGATGATCCTTGAAAAAAAGCCGGATCTTGTTTTTCTGGATGTACAGATGCCGAAATTAACAGGAATAGAATTGCTTGACCTGTTAGAGGAACCTAAGCCATTTTTAATTTTCTCGACGGCATATGATGAATATGCGGTTCAGGCATTTGAAAAAAATGCAGTCGATTACCTCCTGAAGCCGTATAACCGGGAAAGATTCAACCAGGCCATCGATAAGTTCCTTGCCAGACCATCCGGAAAAACTCCATGGCAACAGAATAAGGGAATGATTGATTTTAATGCTGGCTACGGTAAACTGCAACGCCTCCCGGTCAGGACAGGATCAAGGATATTGATCATCAAGCTGGAGGATATCCGTTTGATCGCAGCGGAAGATGATTATGTTAAAATAATATCCAACCAGGGAAATTTCCTGAAGCAAACGACCATGGGCTATCTCGAAAGATCCCTTCCCGGGCAGATGTTCGTCAGGATCCACCGGTCCTATATTCTTAACATCAACTATCTGAAACAACTGGAAGTATATGATAAATATGGTTATGTGGCCATCCTGACTGATAACAGCAGATACCCTGTCAGCAGGACAGGCGGCAGGAAACTCAAACAGATCATACAGATGGAATAACTGGCTGAAATTATTTTTATCCCCTGCAGGTTGTCTATTAAATAATATTATCTTTATTCCAGAAATTTTACAAGAAATTGATTCATGGGTTGGCTCTGGAGAATCATTCTGAAAATAATTCATTGGGAAATAGAAGGGGACATACCTGCCGGATTGAATAAATTTATTATCGTGGTAGCACCCCATACCAGTAACTGGGACTTTTTATTAGGCATTATTGCACGGGGAGCCAGAGGTTTCCATTCCAATTTTCTGGGAAAATCAAGCTTGTTTACGCCACCCTTCGGTTTTATTTTCAAGGCAATTGGAGGGATCCCTGTGGACCGAAGCAGGAACAATAAACTTGTTGATCAGGTTGTCAGGGAAGTGGAGCGGAGACCAAAATTTGGACTTGCCGTTGCCCCGGAAGGGACCAGGAAAAAAGTAGTGCAGTGGAAGACGGGTTTTTATTTTATTGCAGTTAAGGCAGGGATACCCATTATCCCTGTACAATTCGATTGGGAAAAAAGGGCTGTACGTTTTCTTGATCCATTTTATCCGACTGGCGATCTGTCCAGGGATCTGCCCACTATACAATCGAAATTCACGAATATCAGGGGAAAAGCCGACTTACATAAGCATATATGAATTATTATATCTGGATTTTTTTATGCGGGAGTTTATTTTATTCCTGTTCAGGATCCGACGGGGAAAAACCCGACAAACTGCTCAGGGTCGAACGGACATTCAATGAAGACTGGTATTTCATCCTGGATACCCTGGAAACCGGCGAGGATCAGGGATGGTTTCATCCGGAACGGATTCCTGCTGATATCATGAAGGTTGAAGTACCGCACACATGGAATGTGATGGATGGAACAGAAAACCATTACGGGCTGGGCTGGTATTTTAAATTTTTTGATGTACCGGATTCATGGGAAGGGAAGGTAACCAGGATCAGGTTTGATGCCATCTACCGGGATGTGAAAATTTGGGTCAATGGAGATCTTGTAATCGAAAGGATTGGTGCGGGATATACACCCTTTGAGATCGACCTTTCGGATCATTTATTGTTTACTGGGAATAACCTGATGGCCATACAGGTTTCGAACAAATTCAGCGGCAGGGCGATTCCCGTTGATCATAAGTTTGACTGGGCGGCAGACGGAGGGATCATCAGAAAAGTAAAGCTGATCAAAACAGAATCGCCATATATTCTTTATTTACATACTGAACCCAGGTTAAAAAACCGAGATCAGGGAGATCTGGCTATCAGGATCGGGATCTCGGGCCACCAGGAAACCGGAATTGGTGCTTTGGATGTCTGGTGGCAGATCAGGGAATTTAAACAGACAAGCCGGAACATCATCCACGAAGGTAACAGAAAACTGGACATCAATCAGGATGAGATTGTTTTTGATCTGAAGCTGGATGGCATAAATCGCTGGCATTTTAATCAGCCATACCTTTACCAGATAAAGGTAGCCATAGGGAATAAATTGATCCTGACAGATCACGCTGAAACAACATTTGGTTTTCGTTCATTGACTGTCCTTGATGACAAGATACTGTTTAATGGAGAACATGTCCGTCTTCCGGGAATCGAATGGATGCCAGGTTCAAATCCCGGACAAGGCATGGCGGAGGATACAGTTACCATGATCAGCATGTTATCCCTTCTGAAAAACACGAATTCCGTGCTTACCCGGTTCCACTGGCAACAGGATGATTTTATTTTCAGGTGGTGCGATGAGAACGGTCTTCTGGTTCAGGAGGAAATACCTTTATGGCAGGCCCCGTTTCCCGGCCAGCTCGATGTGGAAATGCGGTTGCTGGCGAACAGGCATCTGGAAGAAATGATCCTTGCTCATCGTAACCATCCTTCCATCATTGCCTGGGGCATCGGTAATGAGTTATCGGCCCAGAATGATACCATTAAAGGCTTTCTGACTGAATTGAAAAAGCAGGTATCAACATTGGACTCAACTCGTTTGATCAATTATGTCAGCAATACTTTCCATCATGAACCGGATAATGACGGCACGGCAATAGGTGATATGCTCATGTGGAATGATTATTCCGGATTATGGTATGATATGGACGGGAAGGGATTGTCCGCAGAAATGTTGCCGGAGATCCTGATTGATTTTAACCGTCACATCCCTGGAAAACCATTGATCATTTCCGAGT
>JAGTVG010000011.1 GCA_018224645.1 Cyclobacteriaceae bacterium | reverse complement strand
AATGCGGAGTATGACAAAAGGGATAGCATTTGGCAATGGCATAAGGATTATACCCTTGGCCTTGCCTGGTTTCTCCGGTCCGATCCGGGAGTCCCTGAAAAAGTAAGGGAGTATATGGGGACTTTTGGTTTGTGCAAGGATGAATATGTTAATAACGGACATTTTCCTCATCAACTTTATATAAGGATTGGCCGGCGAATGAAGGGGGAATATTTTCTAACACAGCATAACCTGATGGAGGATACGGTTAAATATGATGTCATTGGCATGGGCTCTTACAATATTGATGTCCGGGAGGTCCAGAGGAATTATATTTCGATCAGCCGTTTTCCTGATATGAAACACGAAGTGTATAATGAAGGTTATTTATCAATCCCGGTAGCACAATATGAAATTCCCTATCGTTCTTTACTGCCTGCCTTTGATGAATGTAAAAACCTTCTGGTATCTGTCTGTATATCGGGAAGCGCTCTCGCCATTGCTTCGGTACGTATGGAACCGCAATATATGATCATGGGTGAATCTGCCGGGATAGCTGCCGCCATAGCGGTTCAGTCTTCAAGACCTGTACATTTGATAGATACTTACAGGTTACAGGAAAAATTAAAGTCAAGAAATCAGGTTCTTTCACTGAAAACCAATCCCTATGGTGTATGGAGCAATGAAAATGAAATTGTGATCGATAATACAATGAAGGGATTCACGGCTATTTATGGTGACTGGATTGTGCAGGAAACCGGGCAGGAAGAACGGTATGAGATGAATTTCAGGTATAGTCCTGAAGGAAAGGAGGGATCCTTCCGTTTTATCCCATATTTTTTCCGTACCGGAACATACGATGTATATATCTGGTATCCTTCATCAGAACTTTATCAAAACAGGGTAAAGGTCAGGATATTTTCTTCCGCTGGAGATGATACGCAATTTGTCAACCAGCAAAAAAATGGAGGTAGCTGGATAAAAATTGGCAGATATGAATTTACAAAAGGAAGACATAAGTCTTTAAGTATTGAGGCAGATACAACTGATAAAACAGTAGTTGCCGATGCTGTAAAATTTACATTAGTCAAATAACCATTAACCTGATTTTAATCCAATTAACATGAGATATTTTTTAAATAGCTTTTTGGTAGTCCTAAGCTTTTTTGTAGTATCCTCCTGCGGACTTATTGATCAAATGATTTCATCATACAGTATTGTGTAGCACACCATAATAAGACCGCCAAAGGCGCCCATGACGGCGGCGGATTTGATTTTGATGGCGGAGTATCCAATTCCATCATGCAATATAATGTATCCTTTGAAAATGAAGGTCCTGGGATAGGTCTGTTCGAGTTCGGGGCTGCCAAACCATGGCATGATAATATTGTCCGGTATAATCTCAGTGTAAATGATGGCCATACAACACAAGGTGGATTACGTATATGGAGGGCTGAAGGGAAAGGCGAGATGCATGATTGCAATATTTATAATAATACGATCTATAACAGTAATAAGGATAATTACGCCATTGGGATCCTGACCAATTGTCACGGAATGAGATTTTATAATAATATTTTCGTTTATGATAATGACTTTTTACCCGCGGAACAATCAATTGATGAGGAGGAGTTTTATGGCAATATTTATTGGCAATTACATGGTCATATGAAATTTATGGGTTATAAGTCGATGGAAGAATGGGCCAGGGCTACAGGTAATGAAATGATGGATGGGAAATTTCTTGGATTACAGAAAGATCCTATGTTCATCGATCCTGTCTCCTCATCGATATCCACTGATCCAATAAAGATTGATCCGGATAACCTGAATGCATTTAACATATCGGCTGGTTCGCCGGTCATTGATACCGGTATAAACCTCCTTGAAGAATTTTCGCTGACCCAGGGTCAGCATGACCTTGCCGGCAATAAAATTCCGCAAGGAAATTCCTTTGATATAGGCGCTCTTGAATTTCCCAGATAAAGGATATGGTATACAGGTTTTGCCAGAAAATATTCATCGATATTTTAAATTTTGCTAGCTTTAGGCAAAATAAATTGGATTAGCCATTAGTTTGTATAATGGATATCGGTTGGCAGTAAAAGACTTATAATAGCTTAAAATATAGTATATCCGTAAAAAAAGATCGAAGGTAGTGAAAAAATCTTTTAAAGGGAGATGAGATTTTTTAGAACATTCAATTCCGTCTTCTTCAGTATAATCATTTCCGGATATTCTTTTGCTCAATCTGACCAAGCATCTGGGAAATAGCGGTCACTGGTATGCCCATTTCATCGGCTATTGAAGCATAGGGATGGCGGGGTACATAGCTTGTTAATTTTTCTTCTATGCCGGCCATCTCGGCTATTTTTTTCAGGCTTTTATTATACCGGTGCCTGGCCCAGTCAATATCCCTGTATTGAAGAACCTCGGTATTTCTCTTAATGGGAAAAATCTGGCAGTTACGAAAAAAAGTGACTGCCTTTATTTTTAAGGGCAGAAAAGGAACGAAATTTTATTCGTTAAAGGTTCATGGGAATGTTGTCTGATCACAAACAGATTCGCATCTAATCCAATACAACAACGTTTGACCAAAAAGAATCCGATGCCGAATGAACAGGAAATTCCTTTTACTTTAAAGTTTGGGATAAACCAATTGTAGAAATAGATACCGATGGTGATGTTGGCATTGCACCGGACCCTGGCAATGGACTTAAATCTCTAATACTGTATTCAAATCAACCAATTCCTGCATAATCCATGATGAATGGCTGGTTAGCTTAACCAGAATTAACCCGAAAAATTCATAAATCTTTCTAAAGGGTAGGCAGGCCCGTCTGACGGCTTTGCTCCGCTGAAGCAATGCGAAAGGGATGCACGCAGGCACCCTGAGGGCCATCCCGATTTTATCGGGGCTTTACGTATTTTATTGAAAAAGATTAATTTAAATGCAGTAGTATTCAATTTTAAAAATAATTTATGAATCATCGGGTATAAATTTCTTTCCGATATCAAGGTCACACGGTGGAGGATTTAAAATAGAAACCGTTACACTCCTTACAAATCCTGAGACTGATGGCCCTGCAACGTCGGATACAATTTTATCTGATATCGGTAAACTGACCACAATTTTTTGTAAATTGTGTAAAATAAATTACTGGCGCGCTGATCCATTTATCTAACTGCACTTGTTTATGCAAGGACGACGGCATGCAGCCATCATGTTTACCGACATTGTCGGGTATACTTCCCTGATGGGCGCTGATGAAGATCGCGCATTAAGATTACTGCGAGAAAACAGGACTATCCATAAGCGGCTAATCAGAAAATTCCAGGGTGAACTGATCAAGGAAATGGGTGATGGAATACTGGCAAGTTTTCCGCTGGCATCCTATGCCGTCCGCTGTGCGCAGGCAATCCTTTTTGAGGCAAAAAAACAGGAAATACCACTTAAAATTGGCATCCACGAGGGGGAGATCGTTTATGAGGGGAATGATGTATTTGGAGATGGGGTAAACATAGCCTCCCGGTTACAGGAATCAAGCAGGGAAGGGTGTATATCCATATCCGGTGCTGTATACGATGATGTAAAAAATAAACCGGATATACAATCCCGATTTATCAGGGAGGAATCCTTTAAGAATGTCGATGAACCGGTAAAGGTGTATTTCGCAAGTTGCGATGAACGATCATTGAGGGAATTTACCCCTGAAAAGCTGGAGAAAAAAACGCATCAACGGAAACCTTTTTATCAACGGCAATTGTTAAAGGTAAGCTCTTTAATCCTTATTCTTGGGCTGATGGTGATCTTCATTCTGTTTTACAGCGGAACGTCCTTACCTTTTGAAGAACGTGACTGGATCGTGATCTCTGATTTTGAAAACCTTACCGAAGAACGAATTTTTGATCATTCGCTGAATACGGCCTTTTCATTGAGCATAAATCAATCGAGATACATAAATGTCATCACAAGGCAGAGAATGATGGATGCATTGAAGAGAATGAATAGGAAAAATATTGAATATATTGATGAAGAAACAGGGAGAGAGATCGCGATACGTGAAGGAGTAAAAATCTGCGTCATTCCAAGTATCAGCAGGGTAGGAACGCGTTATATCTTAACGGCTAAGATCCAGGAGGCAGAAACAGCAGGAATTTTGAAATCAGAAGTTCTTTATGCGGCAAACCAGGACGAGATCATACGAAGAATGGATATGCTGAGTAAAAAAATAAGACGGGTCCTGGGAGAATCACAATATAAAATCCTACAGCAAAGCAAACCATTGGTGAAAGTAACTACTTTCTCTTTAGATGCACTTAAAGAATATTCCCTGGGTATTGAAAATCAACTGAACCTGGAATTTAAAAAGGCCAGAAGCCATTATGAAAATGCCATCCGGTTTGACAGTGGTTTCATTGCCGCCAAAGCTTCATTGGGGAATTTACTCATTGAACATTTTGATCGTGAAAAAGGAATTGAATGGCTAAACCAGGCCATCTTATCAGTAGATAACCTTACGGTCAAAGAAAAATACGGAATACTTGCTTTTCATGCAGCAAATGTAGAAAATGATCTGGATAAAGCAATTGGATTCACGAAAACACGTATGGGTCTTTATCCTGATGATCCCATTCCGCACAATAACCTGGGATGGTATTTTCAAAATCAGGGAAATCATGAAGAAGCTTTAAAAGAATATAAAAAGGCCATTAGGATTGATCCATATATGATGCTCCCATATACGGGTGTTATATGGATCTACATTGACAAATCAGGCAGAATCGATTCTGCTTTTACCTGGGCTGACCGTATGATAAAACATGGTCCTGACAACCCCTGGGGGTATTTTTATCTTGGTTCATCCTATGTCGCAAAACATGAATTGCAAAAAGCAAAACAGCAATTTCTTAAGGCATCAAATTTGAGTCCGGACTTTACGCTAAACAATTACAGACTGGCCCATACGTACAGGTTGTTGGGGATGTACGATGAGGCTATTGAAATACTGGATGGAATATATAAAAGCGATCCAAACGAAATCACTGCCCTTTATGACATGGGCGTGAACTATCAGCAAATGGGGAAAGATGCGCTGGCCAGAGAGTTTTTTAAGAAATATCTCAGTTTTGCAGAAAAATGGGAGGAAGCTTATCCGGATGATCCGGTCACGTATATTGCCATTGGTGCGGGACTCATTCGTCTTGGTGAAACTGCTGCAGGTTGGAAAAAAGTAACAAAGGGCATCGCGATGGATTCTACGATCCATTTTCGTATAGCGGAGGTTCTGTCCATCCAGGACAGAAAAGATGAAGCGCTTGACCATCTGGAAAAAGCATTCCTGCAGGGAGACCTCCGTCTGGCCTGGATCAGGCTCAATCCGGATTTGCAGCCTTTACATAATGAACCTCGTTTTCATGAAATGGTCTCAAAATATTTTGCCCAATAATGATGTTATATCCGGTTTAGACCGGATCCGGCAATCACCTGATCCCACCAGGAATCAAGCTGACTCCTCGCGGGTAATCCCTCACTGATGGAGGAAAACAATCAATTATGGACCGCCTTTGTTCTATTTTCAGGTGAAATAAGTGGTTTATTGTGCCGCACATAAAAACTATTTGAGAAAGTGAGATGAAATTGTTAAATTGCATTCATAACTTTGAAGAGTTTTAGCGAAAGTTGAGCCCCGGTCATGTTTCATGCCGGGGTTTTTTTATTTAAAACCAGCCGGATAGTTTATTCCCTTTCCGCCACAAGTCCTCCCTCAGCGTCTCCTTATTCCCTCCCTCAGCCGTCTCCTGCAAGGGACGCTGAGGAACCATGGAATCTGATGTTCCGTCTGTCAGATTCATCAGCGTCAGCTGCGCGAGACACTGATGGCGGATGTGTCCGCTGCACGAGACACTGATGGCATTCGGAGAGGTTCTGTTATTCAAAAATCATCAGTGCCATGGTGTACGGACCTCCCTTAGCTTCCGGCATTTTCCTTGCAGGCTGGCGGCTGATGCATTAATCGATGAAAGAAATACATTTTTCAGCCGGCTCCAGTCACTCCGAAATTCTGCACACAAGCCATCAAATACGGGGCGACTGTCTAATTCGAACCTGAATTGCCGGATTAGCCTTGGCTTTCGGACAAGGAACCTTAGAAAAAATGAAATTGTTATTCAGTTAGAATCCTTATGACACTAACAATATTGTATATGTTGTAAAATTAACCGCCTGATGTATGTCAAACTTTCCAAATTTATTACAGTCATGAAAAAATTGGTATTCACTGCAGTTATATTCTTGTTTGCCAGTATCACTTATGGACAAGCCTTTAAAGAGGGTAACCTCATCGCAGTTCATGTAATCACCATAGAACTGAAACCAGGTGTTTGGATGGCCGATTTTCAGAAATTCCACGTTAACACACTGATTCCTGCTTACGAAAAGAATTACCCGGGATGGCAATTATACCTTGCCAAGGGCTTACGGGGGATAAATCAGAATAAATATGGATGGATTATTGTTGTGGAATCAGAAGAAGTTCGTGATAAATATTATAATGACGACGGAAGCGTAACCGAATTTGGACAGGCCGCTGCTGAGAAAATGAAACCCATACTTGAAGAAGCTGAAAAATTTGGTAAACTTCATCGGACCTATACGGACTGGATCATACTTTGATGCGAATAAAAATCCTCCGTTCCGTTAGATTTCAAAATAAAGGACTATGGATCTGATCATAATTTCGATAGCCACACCCGGAAGGCTCTTTCTTTGCCATGCATTCACCTTCTTTATCCGGATACCATAGATGTTCAGGCAGACCGGCCGGCTTTTCTTCTCCATTGCCTGAAACATGAATAAACAGCCCCGGACCGAAAGAAATATCTTGCATTTACTTTTTAATATTTTTAAATTGAGAAAATTGTTCATTAATTCCAGTTTTAAATCCATGATTTATTACCGGGTAACCATATCCTTCAAACAACAGAATATTCCAGAAAGATTTATTAACCATTAAAGAAAAATGACCATGCCAACCGACAATATCTCAGGTTACGTACTTTTAAGTATGCCAACCACCCAGGTGCAGCCGCTATATCTGCTGAGTTTCCAGAAAAAAAATACAGCCAATATAACAGCCGCCCGGCTCGATAATCTTTTTGTCGACAGTGAAGTTCCCCTACCCGTAATATCCGGGGACCTTCCGGTTTCCGCCGACATCAATAAGACCTTATCCGTCGAAATTTCAGTAGACAATCATCTTGCCCTGCTGGAAGGATTGCTTAAATTCATGAAGCTGTCCGCATCCTTTAAATTGCAGAAAAACAAATCCGTTAACGTACAGTTATTCGATGCAAAAAAGAATAATGTAAATGAATTTAACCTGGATGCATATATCAACAGTGCAAAACTCAACCGCACAGCAAAATCATTTGTCGGGATGCTCGAAGAGGATGAACTCTATGTGGTGACGGATATTCTGAAATGCAAAAAATATTCCCTGGAATATACAAATGAAAGAACCATGGATGCCGCATTGGATGCAGGGGCCTCCATGACAGGGGATACCTCGGGAAATTTCCATGCCGGAAAGAGCGGTAGCGATAAAGCGGTGAACGAAGGAGATGAATACATTACGATCGGGGTAAAAGCCTACCGGATTTATTACCTGAAGGATAAAAAGACAGGGGAGGAAAGTTACCGGATTCGCAAGGATGATGTGATCCGGACCATCCTGGATGATGAAGATTTTCCAGGTGAAATGCTGTCTGCAGAAAAGGTAAACTTAAACTTCTGACATGAAAGATGAAGATTTTAACCGCCTCCTGAATCAGCTTGGAAGCAATCTGAAATGTGTGCTTGTGTTGGGCCCCGAATTCATTAATATTGATTCGGATGAGGTTGATTTTACCGTAAGCATTCATGATTACCTGGTAAGAAAAAAATTTGCAGACGTTGCAAAGGATCATTATTTCAGCGATGATGGGTTTTTATTTTATGACAGCCTCGACGAAACATTCGATATCCTTTTTGAACTCGGGGAATTTTATAAGGGGTTGCCATTGACAGATTCCTATAAAAAGCTTGCAAGGATACCTTTTAATTCCATAATATCCCTCTCACCTGACAATCTGATCATTCAGGCTTATGAGGAAATCAGAAAGGAATTCAGCTTCCACCGCTACAGGAATATGGGTTTCGATGAAGGACCACAGGAAACCTCGAAGGAAAATCCAATGATCTATAATCTGGCAGGTCATTATGATGATTTCAGGGACCTTATCTTTACATTCGACAACCTTTTTACCTTTCTCGATAAAATTTTCCAGGACCAGGGCAAACAGAACCTGCGAAAACACATCAAGGAAGCATCGAGTTTTTTATTCCTTGGTTTCAATTATGATAAATGGTATCTGAAACTTATTTTCTACCTTCTTAAAAAATTCAGGCAGGACAACAATTTATTCCACCGGCATGCCATTTTTAATTATAAAGATAAGGAAAAGGAATTCGATCCGAAGATCAAATATTATAAGGCCAGCTTCAAGATGAATTTCTCACCGGAAAATGAAAAACAATTTATCGAAACACTTTTCAATTCCTGCAGGGAAAAAGGTATTCTGTCCGATGTAAAATCCCTT
>JAGTVG010000010.1 GCA_018224645.1 Cyclobacteriaceae bacterium | reverse complement strand
TTGATGACAGAAACCTTGGCGGATTTCCAGGATGGAGTAAGGTCTGGCAAACTTTATATCCTGACGGGCAAAATTTCGAGCATGTACTTACAGATCCTGATGCGCATTTCAATTACCGTGGAGATAAAGGAATTGTGAATAAGATCAAGAATATTTTGAAGAATTGATTATGGCCATTATCAAGACAGAGGAAGAAATTGAATTGATGCGGAGGAGTGCTCAAATGGTGAGTAAAACACTTGCCGTAGTGGCCGAAAAGATACAACCAGGCGTAACGCCCCTTGATCTTGACAGTCTGGCGGAAGAATATATAAGGGATCATGGTGGAATCCCGGGATTCAAAGGTTTATATGGATTTCCAAATACATTATGTACTTCCATAAATCATCAGGTTGTCCATGGAATACCCGATGAGAAGCCCCTGGAAGAAGGGGATATTATTTCGGTGGATTGCGGGGTACTGATGAATGGTTTTTACGGTGACCAGGCCTATACTTTCATGGTTGGGGAGGTAAAAGAGGGAGTTAAATATCTGCTTGAGGTGACTAAAGCCTGCCTGGAACTGGGCATCCAACAGGCAGTGGCGGGTAAACGTATCGGTGATATCAGCCAGGCCATCCAGAACCATGCGGAAAACCATGGATTCGGCGTGGTCCGCGAACTTGTCGGCCATGGGCTGGGTAGAAAAATGCATGAGTCGCCGGAAGTACCCAATTATGGAAAAAGGGGGAAAGGACCCAAATTAGTCAAAGGCATGACACTGGCCATAGAACCCATGATCAACCAGGGGACAAAAAATGTGAAGCAATTGAAGGATGGATGGACAATAGTAACCACCGACGGGAGACCCTCCGCCCATTTTGAACATGATGTTGTTGTACGGGATAACCAGGCTGAAATACTCACCACATTTGAATATATTGAAGAAGCATTAAATAAAGTGAAAATCTAAATTTCCGAGCGTTGAATTATTGTCCCAATTGCGGTAGCCAGAACCTGGAATTTAAAATACCTGACGGAGATTTACATCAGAGGTATGTTTGCGCCAACTGCCATACCGTTCATTATATAAATCCAAGGATCATTGTGGGGTGTCTTCCGGTATATGAGGATAAGATCATCATCTGCCGGCGTGCTATAGAACCATGTCATGGAATGTGGAACCTGCCAGCCGGATTTATGGAAAATGGAGAAAGAGCAGAAGACGGGGCGCTTCGTGAGCTTAAGGAGGAAACAGGGCTGGACGGACAGATCCTGAAATTGCATTGTATTTACAGTATACCTCATGTCAACCAGGTCTATATGATCTTCCTGACACGGATAAATTCCCCCGATGCAGTTCCGGGGGAGGAAAGCCTGGAGGTCCGGTATTTTGAAGAACACGAGGTCCCCTGGGGAGAAATTGGTTTTACCTCAAGTGTATACGCCATAGAAAAATTCATTGAGTATAAATCAAGTACCGGCAATAAAACTTACATCGGAAGTTTTGTGCTTGAAGGGCCTGAAACACGCAAGGAATTTTCGTAAGATCCATTCCGGAGCCTGCCATTGTATTTACTGAAATTCACTTTGTTTTTAGTTTATCCGTCAGGTTGAACAGAAAGTGATTCAATGCCTCCTGCCAGGTTTCGTCGGCATCCCAGCTTTCCCCGATATAAACCTCGTCCCTCGCCAGACTGCGGATATAAAATTTATATACAGGGGCATTGACAGGGATTGTCCGTAAGGTAAATGAACCGTTTGGTTTCTTAAGCAGGGTAATGTACTCTGTTTCGGAATTGTTTGTTTGAAAACGGAGCATCTCCTTGACAGTCCTGCCGGATGAATTCACCTTCATCAGGATATATAAATAACCCTGGCGCCATAATTCCTTTTCATCAGGATTATAATTTACAAGCTCATATTTCCAGGGATAATTCTGAAACGACCGGTCCAGTTCAAAATTAAGCCGTTCAACCGAAGCATTGTATTTTTCCACCTCCTCAGCGATCCTGTTGTTTATCATACCACCGGGACGGTTGGCAGGAAGCGGCACGGTTTCGAATTTTGGCACGGCCAATTTATCCACCCTCAGATCGATGGGATAACTCTCATTCCGGCGGCCATCGATGATCGGCAGCCCACCAAAAAATTCAGGCTGATCGATGATCAGGTGATTGGAATTTACAAAATCCTTACGTATGGAGATCCCGTATAATTTTTTCATTATTTTTTCCAGATCCTTATCCTGATCCTTATAGGCAGGCTGTCCATTGGCAATGATCCTTTCATCATTGCTGAAAGGAGTTATGACCATGACGTAACGCAGGGATTCATTGTTTTTGATTTTGATATAAACCTGGCTTAAAACGATGACATATTTTATTTCGCGTTTTTTCAGATGATCCGCATAAACACGGGAGGCATCTATCCCTGCAAAAAGATCTTCCAGATAAAAATAGGCAACAGGATCCACACCGATTTTTTTGAAATACTCATGGGCCTCACCGGCAAATGATTCCCAGTCGCCTCTTTCCGAACTGTTCTTTGAAACCGGCGGAACTGATATAAGCACGACGGATTTTGATTCCAACAGGTCTCCGGGAATATTCGCTGAGTAATCAAGAAACCGGTATCCCACGACATTGACCTCTTCTTCCTGGGCAAAAACGAAGACAGAAATAAACAACAGGAAAATAAAAGAACCAACCTTAATCTTCATAAAAGTCGAATCAATAATTAATCCTTTAAAGTAACTTCAATTCAGGATTAACTACGAATCAATCCTGCATATATTTTACTTTCTGAAAAAAAATTTGGAGTATTTCAGGGCTTCCTGTATTTTAGCAGATCAAATCAATTATGAAAAGTAATTGGTTTATAAAGAAGAGTGGAGAGACAGGCTCTATGAAGCTCTAGCAACCTGGCAAAATGCCAAGGTGCTAATTCCTGACCCGGTGACACAGGGGAAATATAAATTGAATTACTATGCGAACAAACTCAATTCTCGCTTGCATCAGGGGTGCACTTTCAATTAATGAAGGTTTTACGCCTTTTTCCCGACTAACTTCTGAATTAAACAATGCCTGCTGTATGTGCAGTTGTTGCTAGGTCAAAGCCTGTAGATCCTGGATTTGAAATCAGGTTTCAGGGGGTATTATAACCAAAATTTAACCATTTTATAAACATTAAAACCACACTAAAATGTCAGATCAACTAAAATTTGAAACCCTGCAATTGCATGCAGGCCAGGAAATTGAACCAACAACGTTATCCCGGGCCGTTCCTATCCATCAGACAACATCCTATGTGTTTAAAAGTTCCGAACATGGCGCCAATTTATTTGCCTTAAAGGAATTCGGGAATGTGTATACCCGGATCATGAATCCGACCACCGATGTATTTGAGAAAAGAATGGCAGCCCTGGAAGGGGGTACTGCAGCGCTTGCCGTGGCTTCTGGCCATGCTGCACAGCTCGTTACTTTTACAGGCCTCTGCGAGTCAGGGGATAATTTCGTTTCTTCCAAAAATCTTTACGGGGGTTCTCTGAATCAGTTTAAAGTTACTTTCAAACGCCTGGGTATCCACGTAAAATGGGCAGAGGCGGATAAAGTCGAAGCTTTTGAAAAGTTAATCGATGATAAAACCAAGGCGATCTTTATTGAAACCATTGGAAATCCCCGGATTGGCGTACCTGATTTTGATAAATTCGGAGCACTTGCGAAGAAATATGATATACCGCTTGTGGTGGATAATACCTTTGGCGCAGCGGGATATTTATTCAGGCCATTTGAACATGGAGCTAACCTGATCGTGGAATCTGCAACAAAATGGATCGGCGGTCATGGCAACAGCATTGGAGGGGTTATCGTGGACGGCGGCAATTTCAACTGGGGCAATGGCAAATTCCCGCAACTTTCAGAACCATCGGAAAGTTATCATGGACTGAACCTCTGGGAGACTTTTGGTGAAAACAATCCGCTCGGATTGCCCAATATTGCTTTTGCCATTAAAGCCAGAGTAGAAGGATTGCGGGATCTCGGTCCGGCATTAAGTCCTGCCAATTCATTTTATTTCCTTACAGGACTGGAAACACTTTCATTGAGGATGGACAGAATCTGTGAGAACGCCCTGAAGCTGGCAAAATGGTTTGAACAGCGTGAGGATGTGGAGAGTGTGAATTATCCGGGATTGGCTTCCAGTCCCTACCATGAAATGGCCAGGAAATATTTTAAGAGAGGGTTTGGCGGAGTTTTCACTTTCAAATTGAAAGGTGAAAAATCAAGGGCTACAAAATTGGTTGATTCCCTGAAGCTCGTCAGCCATCTGGCAAATGTTGGAGATGCGAAAACCCTGATCATCCAGCCTTCCGCAACAACACATTCACAATCCAACGCACAGGAACAGCTGGCTGCAGGGGTAGAACCCAACCAATTGAGGATTTCCGTTGGAATTGAACATATTGATGATATAAAGGCTGATTTCGAGCAGGCTTTCAGCAAAATAGAAGAGAAAGCCCTGGCCGGGCAGCTGGATTAAATTCGCAATATGACCATGTTAAAGCATCAGACATTTAAGCATGATAAGGAATTTCCACTGGAGCTGGGAGGGTCGCTTCCGGAATTGGAATTATATTATACAACTTTCGGAAAAATCAATAAGGAAAGAACCAATGTAATCTGGGTATGCCATGCATTTACCGGAAATTCAAATTTCCAGGACTGGTGGCCAGGACTGTTCGGCGAAGGTTTATTATTTGATCCTGATGAATATTTTATCATTTGCGTGAATATGCCCGGTAGTTGCTATGGCTCTACCGGGCCCCTATCCATAAATCCAAAATCCGGTATTCCCTATTATCATACTTTCCCTGAATTAACCAACCGGGACATCATTGCTACTTTCAGCCTGATCAGGCACCATCTGGGTATTAAACGGGTCCATACAGTGATCGGATGTTCCCTTGGCGGGCAACAGGCCCTTGAATGGACGGTGTCAGAACCGGACCTTTTTGATCATCTGGTATGTATCGGGGCAAATGCCTTTCATTCTCCCTGGGGAATCGCCTTCAACGAAACACAAAGGATGGCCATTCAACAGGACCTTACCTGGCAGTTAAGCACAGATACGGCAGGAATCAGCGGCATGAAAATTGCCAGGGCGATGGCTCTGATTTCCTACAGGAATTATGTTACCTACCAGGCCACGCAAAGTGAGGATGATGTCAACAAAACCGGAAATTATAAAGCGTATTCCTACCAGGCCTATCAGGGTGAAAAACTGGCCAGGAGATTCAATGCCTTCAGTTACTGGTTTCTGTCGAAGGCGATGGATACACATCACGTGGGAAGGAATCGCGGTAGTGTTGAAAATGCCTTGAGGCGGGTTAAAGCGAAATGCCTTTTCCTGGGTCTGGATTCGGACATATTGTTCCCGATTCCGGAGCAAAAATTCCTGTTTGAACGTGTGGAAATCGCTGATTTTAAAACCATTGATTCACTTTACGGTCATGATGGATTTCTGCTTGAGGCTGAAAAACTTACGAGGGTGATCCGTGAATTTTATGTTCAGGAAGCGGTAAAAAAGGAGATGGTCGCCTGAGCCGATCACCAGCTCATAGCGGGCCGATATCCTTATCGGGCACCGGATCCGGCGGGAATTTTAATAAATTAATTCCGCAAAT
>JAGTVG010000009.1 GCA_018224645.1 Cyclobacteriaceae bacterium | reverse complement strand
GTACGCGATCGTGGGTTTTCAGTTTTGCGGCGGATATCACATAGGTATCCGCGTCAAGGATCAGGCTGGATGTCCTGACCGGATGGGGACGGAAATCCTTTTCATCGAAGGTATGAATGATTTCAATTTCTTCCTGATCGAGATCTACCAGTCTGACCGGGAATTTTTTCTGCAGTCCGAAATACCCGTAATTGTCAAATCCCTCGAATGTGGCCCCGTTGGCTGCCGATTCAGCGATCATTACGTTTTCGGTGACGCCGATCGATTTGAGGAATTCAAGGATCCCTTCCATGGAGTCCACATGGGTAGCTGCAAGCTGCCGGTCGATCATCACATTGTTCGGTTTGATCACGACACGTTTATTGCCAATGGCTTTCCTGATCTGTTCTGAAAATGGTTTTAAGGCCTGGAAGGCCATATCAGCCCGGTGGTCACCGGTAGTCAATGCGATCCTGCTCGTGGTTTTCCTGGCAGATTCTGTTGAAAAATGATCCCAACGATGTCCAAAAGGCAGGGTCATTGCCATTCCTCCCAGCGCGGAAGCTTTTAAAAAATGGCGGCGTTTTAATATTTCCATGAAAAAATGCAGCTAAAAATAAAAATCAATCATGCCGAAAAAATTTAACCTTCAAGGTCTGTTCAAAAATAGGGAATTCATCATTACATCTCATCATCCCCGGGTAAATATTATCCTTATTCCGGTCCGAAAAGCAATGATTCTATGGCAAAAAATAAATATTTTTTTTTGGAACGGGCCATTGTGGGTAAGACCCTCTGATTGGACATGCTCAACCTGTGATTTGAAAAATCAATTTATTCAATAAGTATAATTACAATCCTGCACAAGTTTCCGCTCCTGTTCCAGGGTCAGGTCGGCTGCTTCTTCAACGGTATATTTACGGGAAGTTACTTTAAGCATACAATTACAGAGATCCTTCATTTGTGCTTTTTCCTCTTTATCAACGGCATTGTTTACAAAATTCTCATAGCAGATTTTCAGCCATTGATCCTGTTCGGCCTCTGTCCATTTGGACTGGCTGCAGGCAGCCATGAGCATTATGGATAATGCCAGGGATTTAAGGGATAATAATAGCTTCATTCAGATCCGGATAAAAGTAATGGATGAATATAATATATAAAAAAATAATGATTGCAGGAAGGGTTTGCAGCTGAATATTTCATTGTTTGAACTTTATTCAACAGAAGTTGTCTCTGAAGCGATGCCATCCCTTGAGCAGCGATGTCATCCCTTTGAGGTCGTTCAGCGTGGGATGGAGGCTGTCTCAAAAGTGTCCAAAATGTCATTCCGACTGAAATGGAGGAATCTGTTAATGCTTGATTATCACTTGTATATACTTTTTCAGTTTTCTTCCCGCCACAGGCGGGATCGAAATGACACTTTTGAGACAGCCTCTACTGCCCGAAGGAATCATCACTGATTCCGGAATTTTTCTTCTGAGGTAATTACCAGCGGGGAATCATAGGCTCCCCACCATTGGGTTTCGGAATTGCAGATCTAAGCCCATTCAACCAATGGCCGGGCGTTGTGGCGGTGTCACTTATCCTCATCACAGGCAGCAAGAAGAAATGATAACCACAACAGTACTGAAATGAATTTTAATGTTTTCATAATGGTAAGATTTTTGATTAATGGTTTTATTCAATCAGTCCGTCCATGATCGCCCTGGAAATTGAGGCCGGATCGAAAATATCGACTTCAGCCAGATCCGTCTTTTCACCGTTCGCAATCCAGTAGTATGAAAATGTATTTTCCGGATAGTATTGGATAAATCCGACTTCTTCAATCGAAGGGATGGATTTTGTTCCATTCTGGATATCCTGTTTGAGTTGGTCCATGATCTCTTTACTGGGGATCCTTGCCAGGATCTCTTCTATCTCGATTTTTATATCGCTGGTTTCTGCGATGTATTTCACGTTGTCGGCAGCTTCAGTGATCAGGGCAACCTGTTCGGCGGTCAAAACCTGGACATCGATTTTTATGGTTCTGGTATAATCGTCACTGAAAATTGAACATTTGGATATATCAGGAACTGGCCATGGATTGTTAACAGCCTTGTTCCCGGCGGTTACCGTCACGGTTACGGATGTTGACAGCCGGTTCAGTTTTGCCAGGTCCCTCAGGGCGCCTTCTATTTCAGCCCGGGTTGTCTCATTGTCATTGGTTGCACTGGCAGCCTGATTAAGGCGGTCAAGGGCTTTTATATAGGGATCATCCACTTTGTTGACCTGCTGGCTGATGTTATCCCCACAAAGGGCCAGGTTATTTTCATTCAGGATTTTGTTGGCCTGATCCTTACCGCTTTTTACACCTGCGGCGATCTCATCCGCAATCCTCTTTTTAGCCTCGGAAACGATCACCGGAATGGAACTCCGTAAGCCTCTCAGGCTCAGTTCTAACTCATAATCTGCGGTGGCTTTTTCCAGGTCGGCAAGGGCGGTCTCAGCTTTTGTTATCGCGGAATCAATATTTGAATTGACAAGGTTGTCGATGTCATCAATCAATTCCTGGGGAGGTTTTGCCCTGAAGGTAGTTTCGCCTTTCCGGAATTCGGCACTGGCTTCCCATGTCAGATCGTTAGCAAGGACATTTCCGGCCATCGTAAACGATTCATTGTTGGCACTCATGATCCCTTCCACTGCATAGGTTTTGGAAGGCAGTACCAGGTTGAAATCTCCCGAAAGTTCCAGGTCGAAATGTCCATCCTGCTGGACATAACCGGAGTTCCTGATCTGGCCTCCTGGTTTGACGGGAATGAGGTCCGGCCACCAGGAGTTATCCGGTTTTGCCAATCCATTAATAAAAGCCTGTGCCTTAACTCCTTCATTGGAAGCTTCGGCAGTAATGGCAGCGCTGCCTTCACCCATCGGTATATTGAATGTGATCCAGCTGGCTATTGGCAGCGAAAGTTCGAATTCACCATTCACCCCGGCGCTGTAACCTGCCGAGAAATTCAACGGGAACGGATCTTTCTCGATCAGTTCAAGGTTGAATTCGGTGCCCTGGATCATAGTACCCTTGGCTTCGATCACCTTGAATATGGTGTAAGTCCCGCTTCGTACGCTCTTGCCGTTGAAAGCGATTATTTTTTCAACAGGCTGAATGGGTTCATAGGGTATATTGCCTTCAAATGATTCTCCGAAGCTCATCGAACCAAGTACATCCTGAGCCGCGGAATAAAAGTAGAAAGGATCCGTATAATCAAAAATATACAGGATATGGCCGCCGACCGGAGGCTTGATCGAAAAGGGTTTTGTTGAATTGGGATCGCTGTTTGTTCCAACCTTCAGTTCAAGTGCTATGGCAATCCTGAAGGCCAGGTAGAACCTGTCATCCACCAGACGGACCTCGAGATCCCAGTTTTCATTCAAATATTTGCCTGAATAATAACCAAGATCCGCCTGAACCGGTTCCGCAAATTCAATGTAATCTGTAGGAGAGGGGGCAATGGCAGTTCCTTCCATACTTTTAACAGAACCATCATCATTGTATTCAACCGTTATTTCAGCATCATCCAGGACAATTTCCTTTTCTTCAGTGGTTGTGATCGTCAGTGACCCGACCACTGACATGCTGTTTTCGGTTTCCACCACGTTGCCTTCCGCTTTGAAAGTATTCTTAGTGATAATCCCATTTTCCAGGTCCGGACATTGACCAGGACATTCCTCCGGATTGCCGCAGGGATCAGTGAGGCAGATATCCGGTGAATCCGGATCCTCCTGGCTCTTGTCACATCCGGCGAAATAAAATAACATTAAAATGGCAATGCAGGTGTAAAAAGATCTTAACTCCGGAATTATAGTTTTCCCGTTATTTCCGTTGGCCGACTTGAACATATCTTTTTTCATGGTGTCTTTAAGTTTTTTTATATACGCACCCTTTGCAACCGGAACCGTTAACAGTAACCTGATTTTTTTTCAGAGTGTTGAAGGCTTCGGTGACAGATGACCTCACAATCAGTGGTTTTGCCCTGAACAGATGACATCTTTATATTGAGTAGAAGCTTAGAAATAAGGTTTTTGGTCCGAAACAGATGACATCCCGAAAACAGATTCCCGAAAACAAATGACATCTCTTTAAGGGATGACATCTGTTACGCTTCAACCGCCTTTTTGATATCCTGGAGATCCTGGATAAAGGCTTTTTTTGTTGCATTCCTGAAAATAGTGCCGAAAATGACCGCAAGCAGTTTCCCGCCGAAGGTCTGGGCCTGAGACTCGAATTCCATTGAAAGTACATGGTTGTTGCCCGAGCCGCTGATTGACAGGCTGGTGGAATAAACCGCACCATGACTTTCGGCCCGGGTTTTGTAATACTTATTCTCCGCTGATTCCGTGATCCACATGACTTCAGTTGCCGTTTTGCCAAATAATGTCCGGGTTTCACGCCATTTTAATCCTTCCAGACCTTGTGCAGGTTTTTTAAGGACTTCAATCTTTTCAATGGCAGAAATTGTTTTGTCGGCATTATCAATGTCGGTGATCACATTCCAGATCTTTTCCCTGGAGCCGGTAATGGGTTGTTCAACTTTGATTTTCATGGTGTTAATGTTTGAGTTAATTGAAATTCTGATTGAATCAGTGGTGTCCCCGGTCTGAAAATTTAAGGCCAGTTTTTGCAGATTCAATTTAAAAAATTATTTATAATATGCCTTTTGATTTTTAATGAATTGTTGCCGGATTATGAATTTATGTGGATGGGAATTATCTTTATAGTCTAGCTGGTATACCCTTGGCAAGGTTGTCGTTCTTGAATGAGAGGAGGGGTGGGGCAACCATAACGGTCAAAAATGTCTTTCCGCGGCATTCATTGAAATTTTCAGCTTGTTTGTCGGATTCATTAGGTAGATATAATAAAATAGGGGTTCGTGTGCTTTCCCGGTTTTGGAAAACCATACCTGGCTTTCGGGACAGGCTCCCCAGCATCAGGAAATAACGACAGACCATAAAGAATATCTTTCCGAAATTTAGGGACACCCTCCCGGCCATTAGGGGGACCGATCGCCAGTATCGGCTCACGCCGGGGTCAGAAAATATCCAGTGGAAATTTATTGCGAGGGGCCAGCCTGCAGCCAAGGCTTCAATATTTATTCATTTGATTGGATCTTTAATTATTTTGCAAACAGGTAATTCTTTCAGAAAATAGCTGAAATCCATTATGAGTCTATAAATAACCAATAGGAAAACAATCAATACTTTTATAAATACGCGTCAGACCATTAGGAATACGCTCCAGCTCTTTAGGGACAGGCTCCGTAGCATTAGGGAAGGGCTCCGTACCTTTAGGAACAGGCTCCGTACCTCATTTTTACCTCTCCCCAGGAGTTTTTTAACCCTCCTCAATTGATTTTTGACCTTCCCTGATGAATTTCCGACCTACCCCCAAAAGTTTTTGACCTTCCCCAGGAGATTTCCGGTTTTCCCTGAAAAATTTCCGGCCTTTCCTGATGAATTTCCGGCTTTCCCGAATGGATTTATGACCCTCCCTGATGAATTGCTGACCTTCCCAGATAGATTTTTAACCTTCCCCATTCGTTTTCTGACTTTCCCTGAGTGATTGAAATCATTCCCCAATAATTTACCGGCTTTCCCTAAGTGATTACAATCTTTCCTAATGGTTCTATGCCTTTTACTGAGTAATTGAAATCCTTCCGTAATGGTTACCTGACTTTCCCTGAGTGATTGAAATCATTCCCCAATAATTTACTGACTTTCCCTGAGTGATTGCAATCCTTCCGTAATATTTTATAATGCCGGAATTACGGTTAACTTCCTTGGCGTAAAACATTTCTGCCTTTCCCTGATGGTTTAAAGCCTGGAATTAAATGGTCAAGAGCCGACCCTGACCACAACTTTGCCGCAAACTTTCCCCTGTTCGAGATACCGCAGGGCCTCAGCCGTCTTTTCCAGCGGGAATTGTTTATCGATCACTGATCTGATTTTGCCTGATCCTAACATACCGGCAATATCCTCCAGGTCAGCCTGTTTGACTTCGGCAATCATTACCGTCATGTTTCTGTTTCCTATGATCGATTTGAACATCATGCTGAAGATCCGGCCTATTGAGCCACCGATCATGACGTACATCCCGCCAGGTTGAAGGATCCGTTTATAATCAGCAGACGGACGGTAGGCTGCAATGTCCAGGATCAGGTCATATTTTTTACCGGACCTGGTAATATCCTCACTCCTGTAATCCAGCACATGATCTGCACCGAGGGATCGGACGAAATCTACCTTCGATGTGCTGCAGACGCCGGTTACTTCGGCATCGAACGATTTGGCGATCTGGACGGCAAAGGAACCCACGCCTCCCGAGGCTCCGTTGACAAGTACTTTATCACCGGCCTTAATTTTTCCTTTGTCCCGCAAACCCTGAAGGGAAGTCAGTGCGGCCATTGGGGCTGCCGCTGCCTCTTCGAATGAAATACCCTCCGGTATCATCACAAACCGGTTCGCACCGGCACAGGCATATTCTGCAAATCCACCATAGCCGCCTTCCCCGAATACCCTGTCTCCGGGTTTGAACGATTTCACATTTGTCCCAACCGCCTCTACCGTTCCGGCCATATCCGCACCGAGGATGGGATGTTTAGGCTTAAACAAACCGGCACCCATAAAATGGATCAGGAACGGATCAGCCCTGAGATGCCGCCAGTCATAGGCATTGGCAGAAGTCGCATGGACTTTCAGGAGGATCTCATTTTCTGCAGGTTTGGGTTTTTCTACCTCCGCGAGTTGCAGTACATCAGGGGAACCGAATTTTTTGTAAATGACAGCTTTCATTGGGGCAGTTGGTCAGGTTTTTGGGCAATCAATTATAAATTTACAAATTTTCAGCTCTTTTTCACAGGAACCGAACCAATATCCTGCTCAGGAATGGATGATCTGGTTATCTGTCAAAGGGATCGGATTTTCTCCTGTATACCCTTACATAATCAACTTCATGGAACTGCGGGAAAACGGTTGTTGAATCCGGATCCCCCGGCCAGCTTCCACCGATGGCCGTATTGATGATCAGATAATGCGGTGTATGCGGGATTCCTGCAGTCGTTGCATGAATCAGCTGGTCATCGACATACCAGCGGATCGAATCAGGCTCCCATTCCAGGGCATAAACATGAAAATCGTCGGAATACTTGACGGGTCCTTTCCATGTCCCGGAACTGGTTTTCTTCTGCCCGTCGAAAGTATAATAGTGAAGCGTGCCATAGAGCACATCCGGCTCATGGCCAAGGAATTCCATGATATCGATTTCCGAATACCAGGGGCGTTTTTCAGGGATAAATGATTCCCTGCCGTTGGCAACCGCTTCCGACATGATATACTCCATTTCCCAGTCCCTTTCCTGCGGGTACAGCCAGTAGGCAGGCCAGATGCCTTGTCCGGTGGGTAATTTGCCGCGGATCTCAAAGCGTCCATAAACCGTGGTAAACTTTTTTTCCGTATCCAGCCGTCCGCTCGTATACTCCATCGAACCATATTTCCTTATCCGGCTCCGGATCCTGAGCATGCCATTCTCAACAAAAACCTCGTCCGGCAGGTAATACTGGCGTTCGTTATGTTTGCTGTGTTCACGGAGCAAGACGTTCCATTTACCGGGGTCGGGTTTATCACCATTAAAATCATCCTCCCAGACGAGTATCCATTCGTTTTCGGGTTCGGGAGGCTGATAGCTGAGTAATAGGACCATTGCGAGGCTTATGAGTGAAGGAATAATTAGAACTTTTCGGCGTTTCATTTCTTATAAATTTAACATGGTGAAAAAACTGAAAAAAAACTTTTACTGAACCGGCTATAAGAATACAAAATGAGAACTCGGGATAAAAATTCACCTTACTGTAAATGAATTATTTTTTATCATTGAACGGTGAACTATCGGCATCAGATAATCCCCGCCCTTAATGCTGAGAGGAAATATCTGAATTGTAGATATCCGGCATCTGTCCTTTCCATTCAGCCCAGATCCGGCCATCCGTGATCAACTCGGCCATAAAATGGCTTACATTGATCCGGCTGGTTCTGCCGGGATCAAACAGGGCGCTCCTGACCGGCGAGGGATAAACATTATATGGCGTTACGGTTTCCTCATAGGTGAGATTATCAGGACGCACTGCCACCCATTCGATCATTCCATGGTGCCGGCCGATCCGGGTCCGCAGATAATCCGCCGCTTTTTCATTGTCCTCATGGGGAGGCAGAAGGAGCCTGAGCAGCCCGATCACGATCTTCTGTCCGAAGGATAAAGGAATTCTGCTTCATGCTCCTGTCATACAAGGCAACGGCTTCAACAAGTGCCGAATCGGCTGATTTTTTACGCAGCGATGATTGAATAGATTGTCCGCTTACTGCTGAAGGTAAAACTGGCACGAACAAAAAAACCATCAGGATGGTAAAACATACTTTCACGCGTAAGGTGTATAAATGCTATCAATAAATAACAAGCGCATAAAATAAAAATGAAAGCTTTTCTTTCATCAAAATGTCCAACCATAAAGATTGGAATATTTTTTCAATGAATCCGGATTTTTTAAAAGAATCTTCAGAAAAATGATACCACAGGCAGGGGATAAATGGCATCCACCCTCTGATTGCCCTTTCATAATCAGAAGGCTTTTCCAGCCGCGATCACCGGAAAAGGTATTCCGTGAGCAAAACGAATCACTTTATGATCATTTATCATCCATAAGAATCGTGATGGGGTTTATC
>JAGTVG010000008.1 GCA_018224645.1 Cyclobacteriaceae bacterium | reverse complement strand
GTTTCATATGCCAGGCCGATGATCCTGAACCGGATATCTTCGGCTGCATGAAGGCATCTGATGACACTGACACCGGGACCCGGACTATCGATGGCATTCAGCCCGGTAATTCCCACGCTTATTTCACGATACTTCATGGATGATCATCTTTAACTGTTTCAAATGATTAATAAAATCATCCAGATCCTCTCGGATCATTTTTTTATCCGCTTCAAAATTTTCATTCAGGGCATCGACTATTTCCGTTTCAGAAAATCCCGATTTTAAAAATTCAAGGATCTTCTGTCCTGTCGCATTGACTGAAAATGAATCACCGGTAGCCGGGTCGAACAGGAACCCGGATTCACTGAGGGCTATGTTCTTTTTTAACTTGAGTGCCATACTGAAAAAAATAATTTTGGTTAGGACTTAGGAATAATGGAATGGATCTTTTTCCCGGTTTCCCGGTAACTGGATAATGTTGAAATGGATTTTCCAGGGACCTTTTCAAAAAAACGTTGAAAATTTTTTAATAATTAGACATGATAAAAGTGAAAAGGTTTAATCTGAAAAGATAAGAAAATAAAAATTTCATGCTCTTTTTTTGAAGAGATATAAACGTCGGATACTCTTAATAAGCCAGAATAAATTTTCCTGAATACTGCAAGGCTCCATTATTTACCTGCATGAAATACATCCCCGGATTATATGCTTCCAGATCGGTCAGGATAAAATTGGCTTTTTTTCGCCATAAAAAACGCACCTGTATTCAAATTCTCATAAAGGATATTCCAGTCCTCATCCGGAATTTTATAATACATCCTGTCAGCGATCAGTTTATCCAGATCGCTATAAGTAAATTCCCGTTTGTCCTGGCGGATCAAATGAAATTGAATCCACATAAACGAATGTGCGACATTGCAAGGATTAACTTGAATTTGATGATTTAAGTCATGGTTTATCCGTGAAAAATATTGAAATTTTATTGTTCATTCATGAAATTGGTTATTAATGGCATAAACCGAATTTTATTTGAAAAGAATTATTTCACTTTTTCTCGTTCTCCTGGTTTTCACACATCATATGCTGCTGTTAAAAAATATTCCATGTGAAAAAGTTCCAGAAATCGTGAATCATTTGCTATTTCATATGGATAAAAATCCTTCCACCAATATTCTGGAATGGATCAATATGCATTTTAATCCTGTCTCGAAGCATCTTCCTGCTGACAGTAACCATCAGCATTTATTTAATGTCCAGCATAATATTACCATATGTCTTCCCCGGGAATCCATATGGCAGTTTGGAGATTTCGGGGTAAAGAACGAAAAAATAAGCAAATTCAGGTTACCCGGGATTTATAAGTATTTGTTCGTACAGGAATTTTTAATTCCACCCATAGGTTAAGATTTTCAGCATCACTTCTTTTTTTTCACCGGGTTCATTCATGTTGAATTAATTTTTATGATTGATTTTATAATAAAATTCAGTGTTCGCAATAAACTAATCATTTTTCTTTTTGTTTTATCCCTTGTAGCTGTCGGGTTTTATTCACTTACACTGATTCCGATCGGCGCTGTACCGGATGTAACCAATAACCAGGTCCAGGTCATCACAACCTCACGGAATCTTTCCACACAGGATGTCGAACAATTCATCACCTATCCGATCGAACTCGAGATGGCCAATCTGCCCGGAGTCATTGAAATTCGCTCAGTATCGAAATTCGGGTTATCGGTAGTGACCGTAGTGTTTGAGGATAGGCTTGGAACTTATCTTCCCAGGCAGCTCATTTCCGAAAAGCTTGTCAAGGCTTCCGAACTGATCCCTGATGGGATGGGTAAGCCTGAATTAGGGCCGATAACCACCGGATTGGGCGAGATCTATCAATATACCCTGGAGACAAAACCGGGATATGATACGGCATATTCCATCATGCAGCTAAGGACCATTCAGGATTGGATTGTAAAGCGGCAATTAAGTGGAATTCCGGGCGTGGTGGAGGTCAATACATGGGGAGGTTTTCTTAAACAGTATGAGGTATCGGTGGATCCGGGGCGTTTAAAATCCATGAATGTAACGGTGACGGAAGTCTATGACGCGTTATCCGTGAATAATGAAAATGCCGGTGGCGGATATATCGAAAAAGGCATGCAGAGTTATTTTGTCAGAGGGGAAGGAAAGGTCCAGGGTGTCGAGGATATTAATAATATTGTCGTTAAAAATGTTAAGGGCATTCCCGTCAGGGTGAAGGATATCGGTACGGTACAGTTCGGCCATGCAACAAGGTTCGGGGCCATCACAGGGAATGGGTCCGGTGAAAAAGTGCTTGGCCAGGTGATGATGCTCAAAAATGCCAATTCCAATAAGGTGATCAATGCCGTAAAGGAAAGGATTGCCCAGATACAGCCTTCCCTGCCTGAAGGCGTTTATATCAATGCATTCCTTGACCGGAGTGAACTGATCGGGAGGACTACCCGTACCGTGGTCGAAAACCTGACGCTTGGGGCGTTAATTGTCATTTTTGTTGTGGTGCTTTTACTCGGCAATTTGCGGTCAGGCATAATTATAGCTTCCGTCATTCCCATCGCACTCCTTTTCAGCATTACCATGATGAATATATTCGGGATATCAGCCAACCTGATGAGCCTGGGAGCCATTGATTTCGGAATCATCATCGATGGGGCCGTGATCATCGTGGAATATACGGTACATCAGTTTACCCTGAATAAAAAGGAACTGAATGGCTCTGAGGGCCAGTTACTTGAGAAAAAAAAGGATGAAATCACCATTGACAGTTCCAACCGGATGATGAATTCGGCATTTTTCGGTCAGGCCATTATCCTGATGGTGTTCATTCCGATCCTTTCGCTGCAGGGGGTTGAAGGAAAAATGTTCAAACCCATGGCGCTGGCCTTTGGTTTTGCCCTGATCGGCTCCATTATTCTCTGCCTTACCTATGTCCCTGCCATTTCAGCATTTTTTCTTAAACCTGAAAAGGAAAATTTCATTAAAAAGGTATCTGATAAGTTTCTGGACCTGATCAACCGCAGCTATGATCCGGTAATCCGGTTTGCCCTGAAAAACCGGATCAAGGTTTTGGTCCTGGCGGTAGTTTTCGTTGCCATCAGTGCCTATTTGTTTTTTCGGATGGGAGGTGAATTTATTCCAACCCTGGATGAAGGGGATTATGTGGTCCAACCTGTGCTTAAACCTGGAACTTCCCTGACCGAAACCATCAGGTTCAATACAAGGATCGAAGAAATACTGATGGAAAATTTTCCTGAAGTCGACCAGGTGGTAACAAGGATCGGTGCAGCAGAGGTACCCACCGATCCCATGTCCATGGAAATGTCGGATATCATCATCCGGTTAAAACCTCCCGATCAATGGGTTTCAGCCGGCGATAAGGAAGAATTGGCCAACCTGATGAAGGAAAAAATGTCGGTTTTTCCCGGGGTTACCTTTGAATTTACCCAGCCGATAGAAATGCGGTTCAATGAATTGATCACTGGGGTCAGGGCGGATCTGGCCATCAAAATATTTGGTGAGGATCTTAATATCCTGTTCGATTATGCCCAGAGGATCCGGTCGCTCGTTGAAAATGTGGAAGGAGCTGCCGATGTCACCGTAGAACAGATCGTGGGATTACCCCAGATGACGGTTCAATATGACCGGATGCGCCTCGCACAATATGGGCTGAATGTTTCTGAATTGAACCGCATAATTAAAATCGCTTTTGGCGGACTGGAGGCAGGGACTGTTTTTGAAGGGGAGCGGCGTTTTGACCTCGTTGTAAGGTTTAATGAAGAAAACCGGAAATCGATCGACAACCTTGAAAATCTCTATGTCAGACTGCCGAATGGAGAATCTGTTCCCATGAAGGAGCTTGCCGATATCAAGTATACTTTCGGACCCGCCCAGATCTCCAGGGATGATACCCGTCGACGGATCGTTATCGGTATCAACGTGAGGAACAGGGATGTGGAATCACTGGTGAATGAGATCACCGGAGTCATCAACGAAAGGATCAGTTTACCGGCCGGTTATTCAATCACATACGGCGGCCAGTTCGAGAACCTCCAGAATGCCAAAAAACGGCTGAGTTTCGCCATACCGGTTGCGCTGTTGATCATCATGATCCTGCTCCATTTCACTTTTTATTCTTTCAAACAGGCTCTTCTGATTTTTTCAGCCATACCCATGGCAGCCATTGGAGGCGTAATGTCACTCTTGATCAGGGGAATGCCTTTCAGCATATCAGCCGGTGTGGGATTCATTGCCCTGTTCGGCATAGCCACCCTGAATGGCGTGGTTCTGATCAGTTTTTTCAATGATCTTAAATCGCAGGGGGTCATGGATCTCAAGGAAAGGGTGCTCACTGGTACAAAACAGAGGTTGAGGCCTGTCCTGATGACAGCGTCCGCTGCCGCTTTCGGGTTTTTTCCAATGGCATTTTCAACATCGGCAGGTGCAGAGGTCCAGAGGCCATTGGCAACTGTGGTGATTGGGGGATTGATCACCGCCACCTTGCTGACCATGGTGGTATTGCCCGTATTATATTGTATGTATACAAAAAAACAAGAAAATGTTGTCTGTTAGAGAAATCGGTATTTATACAATCATGTTCATCCTCATCTTCAGCAGGGAACCAAAAGCCCAGGTTCAACAACTGGATATTGAAGGAATGTGGGAGCTGGCGTTGGATCATAACCTTGATATAAAAAATGCAGGACTTGAAATTGACAGATCTGAAAACATGAAAAGATCATCCTGGGATCCAGGGATGACACAGTTTATCTGGGAATATGGCCAGATCAACAGTGATCTCAATGACAGCAAATATGTGATTGAACAAAGTCTGGGCTCACCTTTTGAAATGTCCGCTACCCGGAAATATTACCGCTCTGAAACGGACCTCTGGGAAATCAATGAGTCAAGGATCGTCAGGAATGTAAAAAAAACGCTTCGTCAACATTATTATAGCTGGATATTCGAAAATCAAAGGCTGGAAATTGTTGAAAAAGGTCTGGAATTATTCAGCCGTGCCAGTGAATACTCAGCCCTTCAATATCAGACGGGGGAAAGTAACCTTTTGTCCAGGGCATTGATTGATTCGAAGTGGCAGGAATTGAATATAAAGGCCGACAGGATACAGGTGAATAAAAGAACCCTGATCAACCAGATCAATGTGATCGTCAATTCGGAAGACAGGGTAGAACCGGTACAGGATTCACTTGGCCGGCTGGTTATTGTTCTTCCGGATAATGCTGAGTCCATTTCCATTGATTCCCTGCCGGAAGTTGCCATGGAAAAACAACGCGCCATTGTGGCCAGATCATTCCATGGTTTGACAAAGTCAAAAATCAGCCCGTATTTTTCCGCCGGATATTTTAATCAACAATTATTGCAGGAGTCAGGATTCCAGGGATTCCTGGTAGGTGTTGGTTTCCCCTTGTGGTTTTTCCCCCAGAAATCAAGGATACAGGCGACCTCCATAAACATGTCTATTGCAGAAAACAGGTATGCATACGAAAAATTCCAGACAATCAATGAATATGAAAACCTCAGGATGCGACTTGAGCAGTTAAATGAAAATCTGCGTTTTTATGAAGAACAAAGGCTTGAAAATGCCAGGTTAATAGAAGAAAATGCAAATCTGTTATATGAATCAGGGGAGATCGGATATCTTGAATTCGTTCAGAATCTGACGACTGCCCTTGAGATTCAGGAGGATTATCTGACTCTGGTCAATGAGTATAATCAGCTTGTCATCGAAATGTTTTATTATATGGACATATAATCCCTGAATGATGTTAATGCAAATAAATAGTAAAATCCTGATCCTCCTGATTTTCATTGGAGGATGTGCCCGGAGAAACCAGTCATCGGAGGCCGAAAATGAGACGGTTAAAGTTGACGATATAAGGGTTACGAATGACCAGATGTCCGAGATGGGACTGGAAGTGGGATACCTCGAGAAGGCGGATATTTCTGAAGGGGTGGCGGTCAATGGATACCTGGACACACCCCCGCAGTATAAGGCGAATGTAAGCTCCATGATCGGAGGCAGAATCACAAACATTCATTTTCTGCCCGGAGATTATGTACAGAAAGGCCAGGAGGTGGTGAGCATGGAAAGTCCTGAATTCCTGCGTTTGCAGCAGCATTATATTGAAGCCAGGGGGGAACTGAAATATCTTGAAAATGAATACCAGCGTCAGAAAAAACTGAATGAAAGTAATGTGAATGCCCAGAAGGTTTATTTGCAGGCGGAAAGGGATTATTTATCGAAATCAGCCGAATTTACAGTGATCGGGAACCAGTTAAAGCTGCTGGATGCCGATCCTGTAAACCTGCAAACGGAGCAGTTATCCTCAGTAATCAGTTTGCGGGCTCCTGTAAACGGTTATATATCAGCGATTAATGCCGCCCTTGGAGAATATATGCATGCAGAAGATAAAGTATTCCGGATGGTCAATCCGGAACATCTTCATGCCGAACTGAACGTATTTGAGAAGGACATTCTGAAGATAAAAAAGGGCCAGCAAGTAGAACTGGGATTTCCCCAGATGAAGGATTCGGTCATTCTTGGTGAAGTTTTCCTGGTCGGAAAGGAACTGGACGAAGACAGCCGGTCGATCAATGTACATGTTCATATTACTGATCATCGGCAACTAGTCGTAGGAATGTATGTCGAAGCCAGGATTCTTACCCATGTTCAGGAAGTGTTTGTCATTCCCAATGAAGCATTGATACTCGAGGAGAAAGGCGCAAGTATTTTTATGGTTACATCCCAGGATGAGGATGTCTTCCGGTTTAAAAAGGTTCCGGTGAAGGTGGGAGCGGAAAGGGATGGCAGGACCCAGATTTTTTTAACGGAAGATGTAAAGGATGATTCGCGGATAGCCATCAGCGGGATCTATTATTTATCTTCAAACGAATGAAGCCGGGAAAAAACCTGCAGGTGCAGTCCCGCTGTTTATGAATACTTTTTATGTTATTGATATGCTGTGAGAACTTTCTCGAATATCGTTCCAGGATCTGGCCGGAAGATTATCTGATCCATTTAGACTGGCTAACCGCCACCGTGCGAAAGGAGTGTATTTGAAAGGAAATTACACGGCATTATTTATTCTCCCGGTTTACCGTATCAAGGGAAAAGGGAGGTAAACAGATGGACCAGTACTGTGCAGGAAAATCAAACGGATTCGTATACCTGACCTTTGCCCCTTTTTTCACGAGCAGGGATTCCCCGGAACTGATCTCCACTCTTTCCCCATCGATGATTATAAGTAATCTTCCCTTTCCTACCAGGAGGAATTCATCGAAATCCGGATTCTGTATGGGTTCGGTCCACCTGGGAGGCAATTCGATCCTTGATATGCTGCAATGTTTGTATTTATTGCTTGCGTTCCCAAAATGTTCTTCTATGAGTTTCAGATCGTCAGTAGGAACGATGAAGGGATCATCTTCCTTGATGTAGTTCTTCATTGGCCGACAAATATTTTATCTAAATTACAAATACCATAAGATTAATCAACCTTTTACAAGCTTTAACTTGCAGATCAGATCCCAGATCACAATGCCTATGCTCACAGAGATGTTCAGGGAATGTTTAGTGCCGAATTGAGGGATTTCTATGATCGTATCCGACAGCCGGATGAGTTCTTCCTTCACTCCATTAATTTCATTGCCGAAGATCAGGGCCAGTTTTAGGTGACCGGGTAGAAATTTCTGAAGCGGGGTACCCTGCTCCACCTGTTCCACGGTAACGATCCAATAGCCATTTTCTTTAAGGTTCTTCACCAATGGCATTGCATTTTCATGATATTCCCAGCTGACAGATTCGGTTGCCCCGAGCGCTGTTTTATTGATTTCACGATGAGGCGGCTGCCCGGTAATACCACATAAAAAAATTTTTTCCAGGAGAAAAGCATCGGCGGTACGGAAGGCGGAACCCACATTGTTCAGGCTCCTGATATCATCCAGGATCAGCACCAAAGGGATCTTCTCAGCTCTCCTGAATTCATCCACCGACAAACGGTTCAATTCCTCATTTTTTAATTTTTTCATTGAACAAAGTTAAGACTTACATTGATCGATGAAAATATTGGAAATTGAAAAATTACATTTCTATTTCATTTAACTTAATCATATATTTCTTCTAATTTTACGAACGATCTATGGCAAAAGGGAATACAGCAGCCGCTAAAAAAGAAACTCCCCTGATGAAGCAGTACAACCAGGTAAAAGCCCGATATCCGGGTGCATTGCTGCTGTTCAGGGTAGGGGATTTCTACGAAACTTTTGGTGAAGATGCCATCAGGGCGAGTAAGGTCCTGGACATCGTGCTGACAAGAAGGGCCAATGGAGCGGCCTCCCATATCGAACTGGCCGGTTTCCCCCATCATGCACTCGACTCCTATTTACCAAAACTGGTCAGGGCAGGATACCGGGTAGCCATCTGTGACCAGCTTGAGGATCCGAAAATGGTTAAGGGTATTGTAAAAAGGGGTGTAACGGAACTGGTAACCCCTGGAGTTGCCCTGAACGATAATGTCCTTGAAGGGAAGGTGAATAATTTCCTGGCATCCATCTATTTCAATGATGATAAATCGGGTGTCGCTTTTCTGGATATATCCACCGGTGAATTCCTTACTTCGGCTGGAAATTACCAGTATATTGAAAATCTGGTCCAGAGTCTGAATCCTGCTGAAATTATTTATGCAAAGCCGCACAGGGAGATCTATTTAAAAAGTTTCGGGGAAAAATCGGTACATTATGCCCTTGAGGACTGGATATATACCTATGACTTCGCCTATGAAAAACTCACCACGCATTTTCATACCCTTACCTTAAAAGGGTTCGGAATCGATAACCTGGCAGAAGGAATAATCGCCGCCGGTGCCATCCTGTTCTACCTTGATGAAACGGAACATAAGGATATAGGACATATCACATCGATATCCAGGATCGAAGAAGACCATTATGTCTGGCTCGATAAATTCACTATCCGTAACCTGGAGCTTGTCAGGGCACAGCAGGAAGATGGTGTCCCCCTCATCGAAGTTCTGGATAAAACGGTCACCCCCATGGGAGCAAGGACTATGAAAAAATGGATCCTGTTACCCCTGAAGGATACGGGACAGATCGAAGAACGGCTGAATATTGTTGAGTCCCTGTTGAAAAAGGAGGACCTGCACGAAAAAATATTGAAATACATGAAGGGGATCGGCGACCTTGAACGACTCATTTCAAAAGTTGCCGTCAAAAGGATCAACCCACGTGAAATGATCCAGCTGAAACGGGCACTCCTGATTTCGTCACCGCTCAGGGAAATATTGAAAAATTCAGGGAACCCGGCTCTCAAAACGGTGGCTGACCAGATTGAACCCTGTACTGAATTAACCGGGTTGATTGAAAACAGATTAAAGGAGGATGCTCCGATGCTCACACACCAGGGAGGCGTGATCGCTGAAGGGGTCCATGAAGAACTGGATGAATTGAGGAAAATTGCTTATTCGGGGAAGGATTATCTGATCCAGATACAGAAACGGGAGGTCAGGAATACCGGGATCAGCTCTCTAAAGATCGCCTATAACAAGGTTTTCGGATATTACCTGGAAGTGACGCATGCCCATAAGGACAAAGTACCTTCAACCTGGATCAGAAAACAGACCCTCGTGAATGCTGAAAGGTATATTACGGAAGAGCTTAAGACCTATGAAGAAAAAATTCTGCATGCCGAGGAAAAGATCATCACCATTGAACAGAAGCTGTACGCTGAACTTGTTGCAGAAGCAGCTTCCTTTGTAAACAGGATACAGAAAACCGCCCGTATATTGGGCCAGCTGGATTGCCTTTCCTCTTTTGCCCTGTCAGCCAGGGAGAATAATTATACTAAACCCGCGATAAATACCTCAACACACCTGATCATCAAAAATGGGCGCCATCCCGTCATAGAGAAGCAGCTTCCGCTTGGTGAACCCTATATCCCGAATGATATATACCTGAACAATGAATCACACCAGATCCTCATCATCACGGGGCCGAATATGGCTGGGAAATCGGCATTACTGCGTCAGGTTGCCCTGATCGTGCTGATGGCGCAGATGGGGTCCTTTGTACCGGCTTCCAATGCTGAGATCGGCATCGTTGATAAAATATTTACACGGGTGGGGGCATCCGATAATCTTTCACGGGGTGAATCCACCTTCATGGTGGAAATGACAGAAACCGCAAGCATCCTGAACAATCTGAACAACCGAAGCCTTGTGCTGATGGATGAGATCGGCCGGGGAACCAGTACCTATGACGGGGTCAGCATTGCCTGGTCGATCGTGGAATATCTTCAGCGGCATCCTAAATTCAGGGTTAAAACATTATTCGCGACTCATTATCATGAGCTGAATCAACTTGCCGATGATTTTCCGGGGATTAAAAATTTCAATGTCACTGTGAAGGAAGTGGGCAACCGGATATTATTCCTCAGAAAACTGAAGGAAGGCGGAAGTGAACATTCCTTTGGCATTCATGTGGCGCAAATGGCCGGCATCCCCAACCCCATTGTGATCAGGGCCAATGAAATTCTGCGTCACCTTGAAAAGGAAAAATTAAGGGAAAACCATAAAAAACGGGTGGATTCCATCCCTAAAAATAATTACCAGTTAAGTTTGTTTGAAGCAGATCCGAAATTTGAGGAGATCAAACAGGTGCTTGATCAGCTGGATATCAATACCATTTCTCCGGTGGAAGCCTTATTGAAACTCAATGAGATCAAAACCATTATGAAAGGACGCTAATCACCGTTTATTTTTTAATATTTAAAATTTCGAGTAT
>JAGTVG010000007.1 GCA_018224645.1 Cyclobacteriaceae bacterium | reverse complement strand
ATTCATCAATGATAAAATCCTTCCGGAGAATGGGGCAGAAATTAAATTGGCGGGCCGCTGTCAGATCGGTATTCGTCCCTCCGAAATATTTTTCATCCGTAAGAACGGATAATGCAGCAGCACCCGCCTGCATGTAACCGATGGAAGTCCTTTCAATGGAAATATAGGGATTGATGACC
This sequence comes from Cyclobacteriaceae bacterium, assembly GCA_018224645.1. Taxonomy (GTDB): domain Bacteria; phylum Bacteroidota; class Bacteroidia; order Cytophagales; family Cyclobacteriaceae; genus JAGTVG01. The sequence continues at coordinate 9,773 of JAGTVG010000007.1, read as the reverse complement.
CCTTTTGAAGGTGATTTGCGCTTAATTTCAGCAATAACCCCACATTTATCCCTGCGGGAGAGATAATGCCTGAGCGAAATGATCCTGCCGGGGAAATGTACGCTTCTTTCCAGGAGTTTGACGGGGTACAGGCTCTTCCGCTCCCCGACCTCTGTTCTTTTAAAGGCAATAATTTCGTCAAGTATGGTCATACACCGTTTTTATTCAGTTCGACAAATTTTTTAAAGGCCGCCATTGCCTTTCCCGATAGGATGATTTCCAGGGAAATCCCGAGGGATTCTTCGAGTGAATCATAATTTTTACCCACGTGAAGTGCAAGCGCCGCATTTGCTGCGACAACCTGTGTCTGTGCCTCAGTACCTTTTCCCTCCAGGATGTTCAGAAAGATTTTGGCCGCTTCATCCACCGTATTGCCTCCGTGCAGTTCTGTTTCCTGAAATGTCCGCAGACCCAGCTCCTGCGGATAAATGATCTTTTCCCGGTCTTTCTGGATCACCTTAAACCCATCGGTCAGGCTGATCTCATCATATCCATCCAGGGAATGAACGATCGCAAAATCAGAATCAATCCGCTGATAAAGATATCCGTACAGCCGGGCCAGCTCCAGGCTGAATACGCCCACGAGCTGTTTTTTTACAAAGGCAGGGTTTACCATCGGGCCAAGCATGTTGAAAAAAGTCTTCACGCCAAGTTCCTTCCGGATCGGGGCTACATTTTTCATGGCCGGATGGAACAAGGGGGCGTGCAGGTAACAGATCCCGGACCCTTCAATACTTTTTCTCAGTATGTCCCTGTCATTTGTAAAATTCACGCCAAAACAAGATAATATGTTAGATGATCCGCAGATGGATGAAACGCTGTTGTTCCCGTGTTTTGCAACAGGTTGTCCGGCCGCCGCCACCACAAAGGAGGAAAGGGTGGAAATGTTGAAAGTATCCTTCCCATCCCCTCCGGTTCCACAGAGGTCCATGGGTGCATAATCCGACAGGTCAACGGAAATACATAATTCAAGCATGGCCTCCCGGAAACCTTCCAGTTCATCCACAGTAATGCTCCTCATCAGATACACGGTTAAAAAAGAAGCCACCTGGCTGTTATTGTACACACCCTGGGCAAGATTTTTTAAAATTTCCTTGGCGGTTTCCTTATTCAATATCCTGTATTCGAATAAACTGTTCAATACTTCTTTCATCTCCGCACTATTGTTTTAGCCAATTATCCATGATGATTTTTCCGGATTCCGTCAGATATGCCTCAGGATGGAATTGCAATCCCCAGACCGAATATTCGGAATGCCTGATGCCCATCACCGTTCCGTCTTCGTCAATAGCCGTAACCTGCAATGACCCATTGATAGATTCCGGTTTAACTGCCCAGCTATGGTACCTGCATACTTTAAGAGAATCCGGAAGGTTCCTGAAGATGATATCATCCGGTTTCAGGATCCGGGTCCGGGTGGTCACCCCATGCAATACCACGGGCATATTGAAAAGTTCGGCCTGGAATACTTCAGCAATTCCCTGATGTCCCAGACAAATCCCCAGGATACTTTTCGTCGCTGCATATTGCCGGATGAGTGGTTCCATGATTCCTGCATCTGCCGGTAAGCCGGGGCCGGGTGATAAAAGGATCTTGTCATATTTTCCAACCTCCGGGAGCGTGATCTTATCATTCCGGAAAATATCCATTTCGTGGCCATAACCAAGTTCCCTGATGATGTGGACAAGGTTATAGGTAAATGAGTCGTAATTATCAAAAACAAGAATTTTCATTCCTCTGATGCTGCTTTTTTAATTATCTGATAAATGCATGGCTTCCAGCAGGGCTTTTCTCAGGGCCTCCAGCTTATTATTCACCTCCTGCAACTCGTTCTCAGGCACCGATTTGGCAACCACACCGGCACCAGCCTGGTAAAACAGGGTATTGCCCTGGCTGAAAAACGACCGGATCATGATCGCATGATTAAAATCCCCGTTGAATCCCAGGAAACCTATGGCGCCGCCATAATAGCCGCGCCTTGTCGGTTCATACCGGTGAATCAGGTTCATGGCCATGTGTTTGGGTGCCCCCGATAAGGTCCCGGCCGGGAATGTATCCGCCACGATCCGGATTGTACCCGTATTCTCCGGGAGGTTTCCCGATACCTTGGATACAAGGTGAATGACGTGGGAATAGAACTGAATTTCCTTGAATTTTTCAACTTCCACATCGGAACCGTTCCTGGATAGATCATTTCTGGCAAGATCCACCAGCATGACATGTTCAGAATCCTCCTTCGGATCCTCCGAAAGCCTTTTCGCCAGTTCGGCATCTTCATGATCGTGCCCGGTCCGTCTGAACGTCCCGGCAATCGGATAGATGCTTGCCCTTCTGTTTTTGATAACGATCTGTGCCTCGGGGGAAGACCCGAATATTTTATAATTCCCGTAGTCGAAATAAAAAAGGTATGGCGAGGGATTGATAGCACGCAAAGCCCTGTAAACCATAAAATCATCACCCCGGAAAGCCGATTCAAACCTCCTGGAAAGCACGATCTGGAACACGTCGCCACGCAGGCAGTGTTCCCTCCCTTTCCTGATCATCTCCAGGAAATCCTTATCCGGGACATTGGATGATTCCTCACCGGTAAGTTCGAACGAATAATGCGGAAAATTTTTACTCTTGATCAGGGTGATCAGCTCGTTCAGGTTGTCTTTTTCCCCGCTGCCCTCCGGCATGTGATCAAAAACATATAATTCACTTTTAAAATGATTGATCACGATCACATTCCTGAATACCGTATAGCAGATTTCAGGGATCTCCAGTGATTCTTTTTCACTGGAAGAAAGATCAATATCCTCAAAATATTCCACCGCATCATAAGCCATATATCCGAATAACCCATTGGTGATGAAATTGAAACCGAATTCTGTATGCGAAAAGGATTGCATAAAAAGACTTAGATCCCCTATCGCCTCTGCTTTATCCTTTATATTTTTTTCCGTTTGCACCTGATCCGGATAGGTAAGGGTAATCTTTCTGTTCTTCAGGACAAAGGATGCGATAGGATTGCAGCAGATGTATGAAAAACTGTTTTCCGCCGCATGGTAATCAGAACTTTCGAGCAGGATGGAATTGGCGTATTTATCCCGCAGTTTCAGATAAAGACTAACCGGTGTCACCACATCGGCAATCAGTTTTTTATATGCTGACCGTATCTTATACATTGATAATAATTCTTTTCATGTTGATCAAAAAAAAAGCCCACTGTAAACAGCGGGCCTGGATTATTCCTTGAAAATACCTTTCTGGCTGCCTACAATAACGTAAACAATTTATTGTTCCACCACCAGTACCAGGTATTTGTAAATTCTTTCATTGTGCAACAAAAGTAGAAAAGTAATTCATTACTGCAAATATCGTCCCTGTTTTTTTTTATTATTTTTATCAAAAGGGCTCTTTTAATAAAAAAATTTTTATTCTTCACTCACACGAAAGCCGAAATTCCGGTTATTTCCTTGCCGAGGATCAGAAGATGGATATCATGGGTGCCTTCATAGGTGATCACCGACTCGAGGTTCATCATATGCCGCATGATGGGATAGTCACCTGTAATTCCCATTCCGCCATGGATCTGCCGGGCTTCCCTGGCAATACTGAGGGCCATTTCAACATTGTTCCGTTTGGCCATCGAAATCTGTGCGGTGGTGGCTTTCCCTTCATTTTTCATTTTACCCAGTTTCCAGTTAAGAAGCTGGGCCTTGGTTATTTCTGTAAGCATTTCGGCCAGTTTTTTCTGTGTCAGTTGAAAAGAGGCTATGGGTTTATCAAACTGAATCCTTTCGCGTGCATATCTCCGGGCTGATTCAAAACAATCCATGGCAGCTCCCACGGCTCCCCAGGCAATCCCATACCTGGCCGAATCGAGGCAGCTCATCGGGGCACCCAGGCCAGACTTTTCAGGCAGCAGGTTTTCCTTGGGAACCTTCACCTGATCGAATACAAGTTCACCCGTACAACTGGCACGAAGTGACCATTTCCCATGCGTTTCAGGAGTCGAAAAACCTTCCATTCCCCTTTCGAGTATAAGGCCATGGATCCTGCCAGTTTCATCCTTCGCCCAGACAATGGCGATATCTGCGGCCGGTGCATTGGAGATCCACATTTTTGACCCGTTGAGGAGATAATGATCCCCCATATCCCTGAAGTGACTTTTCATTCCGCCGGGATTCGATCCGTAATCAGCCTCCGTTAAACCGAAGCATCCGAGCAATTCACCGCTTGCCAGTTTCGGCAGGTATTTTTTCTTCTGCGCCTCGGATCCGTATTCATAGATCGGAAACATGACGAGCGAACCCTGTACTGAGGCCGTGGATCGCATACCGGAATCGCCACGTTCGATTTCCTGCATGATCAGGCCATAGGATATGTAATCCAGGCCGCCACCGCCGTATTCTTCCGGGATAAATGGGCCGAAAGCCCCGATTTCCCCGAATTTTTTAACCATATGCATCGGAAAAGCCGCCTGTTGTGCCCATTCCTCGACATAGGGAGTGATTTCCTGCTTCACAAAATCCCGCATGGCAGTTCTTACCAGCAGATGCTCCCCGGTGAACAGATCGTCTACCGAATAAAAATCAGGAGATCTGAAATGATCGACAAAAGACTTGCCTGGAGTCTGTTTTTTTTCCTGGGTTCTGGGTTCTGACATTCAATAATGTTGTTTATATCCTTAATATATACCAAATTTACTATTATATTGCGAATGATTCCTATAGTATAGGTTAGCAAAACCAATAACATCGCGGTGTTGAGGTATTGGTTGAACAGGTTATGAATAAGTGTTTTATTATATTTTTTGTCCTGGCAGGCAGTTCATATACCATTGCCATTGCACAGCATCAGACTGTCCGGACCTTTTATGATGAACACCAATCCCTTCTGAAGGAAACAATTACGGTCATTGACGGGCAGAAACAAATCCGTGACGGCAAGTATATTTCATTCTATGAGAACGGCAATAAAAAATCTGAAGGTTTTTATAAAAACGACGAACCCACCGGATTCTGGAACTATTATTATGAGAGCGGAAAACTGAAAATGCGTGGAGGGCTCCGGGGAAATACAAACTATGGATTATGGCGGTTTTATTTCGAAAACGGCAATGTGAGCATGGAAGGGGAGATCTATAACGGCCAGCGGGAGGGAAAATGGAATTTCTATTTTGAGAACGGATTGCTGAAAAGTTCGGGAGAATTCAAAAATGGAGAACGGTGCGGGATATGGAATCATTATTATGAAGATAAATCCATCAAGGCTCAGGCCTATTATAAGGGGGAACATGGATTATACCGGGAATTTTATGCGGATGGGAAGATCAGGATGGAAGGTTTTAATTTAAACGGCAAAAGTGATTCTCTCTGGACCTATTATTATGAAAATGGGATAAAGCAGGCTGAGGGCAGGTATAAGGAAGGACATCGCAACGGGGAATGGACCTATTTTCATGAAAATGGGAATATTTCGGCAAATGGCACCTATGATATGGGGATAAAGTCAGGCAAATGGACATATTTTCATGAAAATGGAAAGGTAAGTTCTGAAGGTGAAGAAAGGGAAGGGAAAAAAGAGGGCTACTGGAAAATTTATGATAGACAGGGTCATTTCAAGGGAGAAGGAATTTTCCGGGAAGGGACAGGTGAATACAAGGAATACTATGAAAATGGCAATATAAAGGTAGAAGGTGAGATGGATAACGGGATTAACATCGGCCACTGGAAATATTATTATCCCGATGGAAACCTGGAAGGTGAGTGCCTTTTCGTAGAAGGGGAAGGCGACTTCAAGGGTTATTATCCCGGTGGAAGCATCAAAATGCAGGGTGCCATTAACAACGGGAAAAATGTGGGTGAATGGAAACTCTATAAGGAAGATGGAACCCTGGAGGGTTATTACAGGCCGATCTATGAGGAGGATAAACCGGTTTTTAAACTCTCTGAAAAGAAACTGCTGGAAGAAGAGGGTCCCTATGATTATATGAAACCGGATTACCGGTATAAAAAAAGACATAACCGGTATTTTACACCGGTGATCAATGAATACAAGGGATTTATCCTGGCCACCAATCCGGCAGCCCCGGTGGTGGGAAGTATTCCATTTTCCCTGGAGTATTATTTTCATGAACGGCTTGGACATGAGATCCAGCTCAACCTTATCCGGGATCCATTTTTTAAGAATGATCATTCGATCGAACCAAATACCCTGTATGCAAGGGGATTTGACATGGCGGTCAGGCAGAAATTCTACCATCCTGAAAATGGGCTCGGCATGTTCTATTTTGCCAATGAACTGCGCTATACCATGAAGAACCACTATTTTAATACCATTGATACGGCTTCCTATTCAAATGAAATGTCAAAAGTCCAGGCGGTAGAAAATAAAATCGAATATTCCTTTATTCTGGGGAACCGCTGGATGAGATTGTTTGGAGAGAGATGGCAGGGTATCAATCAGCGGGGCCTGACGGTGGACCTGTTTCTGGGGGTGGGCATCGGATACCGTTCTTTTGAAAAAAAATATGATGACAATGCCTCCTATGACGAAGTTTTTAATGATCTTCACCAGAATAATTTTTCAATCTCTCCCCGTATCGGTGTTAATATAGGTATGGTATTTTAATTGTTTTAACTAAACCGGGATTTCTTCTATGTCTGGCAAAAAATTACAGGGTACACTTGTACTTTTATTTTTAAGTTATTTCTCATTCGCACAATTACCTGCTGAAATATTTGATAAAGTAGAAATCTGGATCGATACAAAAAAGTTTGATTCAAATCAAAACCTTGTGCAATACAACGGTGAGAATCATCTTTATTTTGAATTCGAGGAAAATGATCCGGTATGTGAGGTCAGGATAATCCCGAAGAATATGGCCATTGTCCCCGATCTTTCCCTGATCCGTTCCTCGGATTTTGATGTACTTGACTCCATGATCAACGTGAATGATCAATATCTCAGATTCAGGATTAAATTCAGGGATCTGTCAAATTCAAGCTTTTTAAAATTTGCTTTCCAGCTTAATTCGGAAGATGCCATGGATCCGGCAATTCACCTGGTACCTATTCTGCCAGTTACGGAAACCACGGTCGAATTTTTCCCTGAAGATACGGATCTTTTTGTGGGTGAGGAAAAGCAATACCCCCTGATAACTGACAACCTTCGCAATATCCGGGTGGATAATATCTGGACCAGGAATGAGGCCATCAATTATCGCTTAACGGAGGAGGACGGGAAATTGACCCTTCACCTTTCTTCGCAGCGGCTGGGGTGGCAGACGCTGACATTGGCCATCCGGACCAGGAAGCCATATATCAATGAAATGGGTGATCCGAGTTTTGACCTGCCGTTGATCGTCAGGGAATTTAACGTTAAATCCAGCAGGTTGCGTTTTCTCAGGATCGACCATGAGGAACTCATCCTCGATCACCAGAACCTGGCAGGTTATGAAATCCAGCTGGAAGACAATTCCTATTTTACTGTAGGCAAAACATATCGTATTGAAGCCCAGGAAGAACCAGGAGGTGCGCTGATCGGCGAAATTTTTACCCGGTCATACCTGAATAATGGCAGGATATTGTGCTGGTTCAGACCCTATGCTTATCACCGGAAAAGTGAAGGATACCTGTATATCAAGGATGATGACATTTCCCGGTTCATAACCAATGTTGATATCATTCCCAATACTGCCATTGAAAGTATTCAGATATTACGTGAAGGAAGTGACTGGACCAACAACCTGAATGTTTTTCCGGGTGAAACCATTGAGGTGAGGATCCGGGGGGAATCCCTGCACAGGGCACGGCTTACCTTTGAGGATGTTTATGATATTTCGCCTGACACCCTGGTAAGGAATGAAAAGATTAACAATTATACCCTCAAGATCCCGGTAAATATCCTGAACAGGCAGATCACGATTTATAACAATGGGAAATCCACAGGTTTTTCATTGATCGTTAAAGAATACCAGAGAGCCCGGGAATTTGATTTCATTTCGCTCGAGGGAAACGGTTTCAAACGTAAATTATCAGACCTCAGCAATACGATCCTTGTCGACAATACGATACAGGATGTGATTATCGGGTTTGACCGCGATTTGATAGATTCGGACGGCCGGTTATTTGGAATTCAGTATTTAAACCTGAAGATCACGATCAGGGGCAACAACAATGAACTTATTGAACTGCAGGAGATCAATGATCTGGTTATCTGTCCCGGAGAATATTCCCCCCGCTCCTCATTTTACAGGGGTAATTGTTCTGCAGAATTTATCAGTCTCAATAACCATTTATCCAAAAAGACATTCGAGCTGGATGAATGGTCTAAAATCATCCTTGAATTTAGCCATGACAAAAACAAATATGACGGGGCAGGCTATAGTAAAAGGGTGGAAATAATCCTTCAGCGATTCTGGAGATTCGATATCGATGTATCCTTCCCGGCAGGGTTGATCACTTTTGGCGGGGAAAATTCAGGGAATCTTACCGGGATCAGCATGGCCATGATCGCACAGTTTAGTTTTTATGAAAAAAATAAGATCAACCGTTTCCAGCCTTATAAGGTCGGGGTTGGATTTATTGCGCTGGATGCCTTCAATTTTTCAGATAATGATGATAACCGGGACATTGCCATGGTGGTGCTGGGTTCGTTGTATCCAACCAGGCGGGATGCAAAGCTTACCTTTCCCCTGTATTTTGGAATGGGGTATAAGCTGAAAAATGAAGAATTTTTCTTCCTCGTCGGCCCGGGCATCCGGGTCAGGCTGTAGGTGGATAAAATGGATTTGCAAGGGTATTGACACGAACGGATGCATGGACCAGGGATATGAACAGGTTTAGAAAAAAATAGAACATTTAAAAATGGCGCCAGCTTTTTTTATACCAGAACTTATATAATTTATTCAATGACCTCGATTGCCATTCCCTGATCCCGGGGATTATCCTGCCTGAGATCCAGTTTAATATCCAATGGAAGAGTTTTACCCCATACAACTCTTCAATAGGGTCCCGGATCCTTTTGTAGCTCATTTCCAGACATAAAGGGATAGAATTTTCTAATCCGGTGAGCTTTCTAATAGAGACTTAACCCCGACTCTCAATTAAATCTTCTGTTTAACAGAGAAGACTGATTTTTGGAAATTTCTGCTATTGATTAACCATACCTTTTAATTCTGACAAGGTATAAAACTTCATGTTGTTTTCTATAATGAAATTACATATCATGTCCAGAGTAGCGAAGCTGGTTTGGTATTCATCCGTGACGGTTTCCACGGTTTCGTGACCATGAACCAATAATATTTTATTGTTGTCCCTTGCGTATGTTAATGCCTCGAGAATACATTGGTTATAATCCAAACCTGCGAAATACGACTTATGTTCATCTATCCCAAAACTATAAACAACAGGAAACCCTTCAAAGAAACTCTTCCGAATCGCATTACTATAATTAGTGCTCCATCCTACTCCCCTGAGTGTGCCAAAGATGCCCAGCAATGCCTCGTCTGTTTGTTTATTGTTGCTACCACCAGGATACGCAAAGGATTTTACATTAAATCCATCTTTCTCCATCAGATCGAGCATCGGGTATATTTCCATGTTTAAATATTCATCTACCCCCAGGGAATCACTGATTTTGACGGCACTCAAATGATTTAAACCATGCCCGGCGACTTCGTGACCCTTATCGACCCATTCATGTATCTTAAATACTTCATTCAGCGATAGACTTGAATATGAACT
>JAGTVG010000006.1 GCA_018224645.1 Cyclobacteriaceae bacterium | reverse complement strand
CTGCTCGGGATCCTTCACGGGATCCTGATCCAGTATCTACTTCCTTATATCGTCCAGGATTTTATTCCCATTGAAGTAACCATTCAGTTTACCTGGATTCCGGTTATCGAAGGATTGATCGTCGGCTTGCTGATGTCGGTACTTTTTGCGGTACTTCCCCTGTCAAATATCAGGTTGGTCTCTCCATTGGCCATTCTCCGGTCGACCATTGAGCCAGTGAAAAAAGTATCCAAATTCAGGTATTTTATCATTTTCTGCCTGGTCCTTTTTCCGTGGATCTTTGCCGTCAACCAGACATCGAACCTGCTGCAGGGTAGCCTGTTCGTGGCAGGTCTAATGATTACGTTCAGCCTGTTATGGTTATTCGGATGGCTCATTATCCATTTTACCCGGAAATATTTTCCGGCGGGAGCGGGATTTATCTGGAGGCAAAGCCTGGCCAATCTTTTCAGGCCCAATAACCAGACGATTATCCTGGTGGTGGTGATCGGTCTGGGATCCTTTCTGCTGTCCAACATGGCCCTGATCCAGAACAGCCTGTTGGGCCAGGTGGAGTTTGCCGGATCGGGAGAGCGTCCCAACACTGTTCTTTTTGACATTCAGCCTTATCAGAAGGCGGAATTGCTGGATTTTGTGAAAAACGAAGACCTTGAGGTGCAGCAACTGGTGCCGATCGTAACGACACGGTTGAAGAGCGTTAAGGGCAGGACAGTACAGGAATGGCAGGACGATACCACCGATCTTATGCCGAATTGGGCGCTGACCAGGGAATACCGGGTTACTTACCGTAATTTTCTGATCGATTCTGAAAAACTCGTTGCCGGTGAATTTACACCCGGTGTTTCCGGTCTCAATGACAGTATATTTATTTCTGTATCCGATGGGATGGCCGAAAGGATGTCACTTGAAGTCGGCGATGCACTTGAATTCAACGTACAGGGCCTGCCTGTGCAGACCTGGGTCGGGAGTATCCGTGAAGTGGACTGGCAGCGGATTCAGACCAATTTTATGGTGGTATTCCCCACCGGTGTACTGGAAGAAGCCCCGCAGTTTTACGTGCTGGTTACCCGGATTTCCGGGCGGGAAAAAGTGGCGGCGTTTCAACGGGAACTTGTCAAAAGATTCCCGAATGTTTCCATGATCGATCTGACACTTATCCTGGCGACACTGGATGAAATATTCGAAAAAGTGGAACTAGTGATCCGGGTTATGGCACTTTTCAGTGTGCTGACAGGCCTGGTGGTATTATCGGGGGCAGTCATCAACAGCAAATATGCCCGGCTGAAGGAAAACGTTCTGTTACGTACACTTGGAGCCATGAAAAAACAACTCTTGGGAATGACGCTTGTTGAATATGGATACCTGGGAATTTTTGCGGCACTGACAGGTTCAATTCTCTCTATAGCCGCCTCCTGGATCCTTGCCAGGTATTTCTTTGAGATAGAATTTTTCCCGGACTTTTTATCCCTGGCCGTGATCTGGATCCTCGTGTCAGCTCTCACCATGCTCGTCGGGTGGTTCAATACCCGGTCCATCCTCAACCGTTCACCTCTCGAAGTTCTGCGCAGGGAAGTGTAGTGAGGGTATATTCGTTGATTTGGAGATTTGTGTATCTGCTGTAAAGCCAGCCGGCTCACCGGGCCGCCACGGCCTGATTTTCCAGATCTTCCATCTTTTGCTGTATTTCCAGGTGGATGAGTTCTATCTGAGTATCATAACCGGAGGATTGTTCCTGGATGGCCTTGTTGATCAATCCAAAGGCCTTAATTCTTAATTGACAATATTCTATCAATATCTGATTCTGGGATTTCAGTTCATCCGGAAGGTTTTCCATCGCATTCAAACCGGTAATGATCTCAATATTCCTGATCCACTTGGGAATCCCGGTTTCCGCAATCACGGCCGGGATCGTCTCAAGTTCTCCATCTTCCAGCTGGGTATACACCCTCAGGGCAATACTTTCATTTTCAGTAAATTCTGTTATTCCTTCATTATATTTCACTATGTCAAAGGATTTTGAACCGGGGTTGAGATGACTGATTACACTGATGGTCAGCATGATGATCGCGGTCATAAAACCAATCCCCGCAGCCTTCCATCCTGAATAAAATTCGAGATTTTTACTTTTATGTTCTTTTAATTTATGACCCTGTGATTTTTCAACGACCAGATAGATTATCGCTGTATAAATTCCCGGGATTGCCGGATAAAATGCCCGATCAGGGATAATATCCGCAAGAAGGTAAATCAGCAGCAGAATCAACATGGTAGCCATGATGCCAAGGCTGAGGGCACGCTCTCCATATTTCTGATTGCCCAGGTTGATGAAATTTCTTCGCACAAGGATTCCGGCGGCGAGTGGTCCGCCAAAAAAAGTGGCGATTGAAATCGCTTTCTGTGAATAGAGCCGGTGGTTATTATCGGTTTGGTTATAAGCGTTCAAAAAGTTATTTTTTTACATTAATACCCGAAATGAAGGAATGGTAATACCTGGGATCAGCAGAAGGTTCATTTTAAGAGGCAGTTTCATGTCCGGGATGTAGGTTCTGGTATGCGACAATTAATTCGGGGTTTCGAAGGATTTCGCGGCATCGATTAATGATATTTGTATTTGTTCTCGTTTTTAATTCTGCCGTGAATCCACCTTTTTAATCAGATTCTTTTATAATTTAACGGGTAAAATTTCAGGTTTGAAAGATACTGCCAGCACAGAGACACCCGGTAACTCCAATGGGTTGAATACGTTTGAAGGAGTTTTTACTCCATCTATCCTGACGATCCTGGGTGTGATCATGTATCTGCGATTCGGCTGGGTAGTGGGAAATGTCGGATTGCTTGGGTCGTTCATTATCGTTACCATTTCAACCGGCATTACTTTCCTTACAGCCCTTTCCATTGCTTCCATTTCTACTGACAAACAGGTCAAGGGTGGTGGGGCCTATTATATGATCAGCAGGTCACTAGGTATAGAAACAGGAGGAGCCATCGGGATTCCGTTGTATATGGCTCAGGCCTTATCGGTGTCACTATATACAATTGGTTTTGCCGAAAGTGTGAGCCTTGTTTTTACAAACATGAGTGAAACAGCGGTAGGGCTGATCGTCACTGTACTCATCGGGATCCTGGCCTTATTATCTGCAAAAATTGCTGTCAGATCACAGTATTTTGTGATGGCGGCCATTGCCATCTCCCTGTTATCGCTTGTTTTCGGCCAGCCGCTTGAAGAAAGTTCTATTGAATTATGGGGAGTTACCGATTCGGAATCGGAAAATTTCTGGACTGTTTTTGCTGTTTTTTTTCCAGCTGTAACAGGGATTATGGCGGGTGTAAATATGTCAGGGAATCTTAAAAATCCATCAAAAGCCATTCCGAATGGCACTTTCGCTGCGGTAGGTACAGGATATCTGATTTACATGCTTATCCCGTTTATCCTTGCCAGCCGGGTGGATGCCATCAACCTCGTACTGAATCCCCTGATCATGCGGCAAATTTCACTCTGGGGAGATGCCATCCTGCTGGGTGTCTGGGGGGCAACCCTGTCCAGTGCCATGGGCAGTATGCTCGGGGCTCCCCGGATATTGCAGGCCATGGCACGTGATGGCGTACTGCCAGAATATTTCAGATGGCTGGGCCGGGGGACCAAAAAAGACGATACACCGAGGGTAGGTACCCTCTTTACCATGGGGTTGGCCATGGTGGCTGTCTATTTCGGAAATTTGAATATTATCGCTCCTATCCTGACTATGTTTTTCCTGGCAACCTATGGCATGCTCAACGTTTCTGCGGGAATAGAAAAATTTGTCGGAAGCCCTTCCTTCCGTCCAAAATTTAAAGTTCACTGGGGATTTTCATTATTAGGCTTTTTTGGTTGTGTTGGTGTGATGTTATTGATAAATCCACTTGCAACTGCCATTGCGGTCATCTTTTTGATCGCCGTCTTTATATGGCTCGAGCGTAGGGGGTTAAGATCTACCTGGGGAGATATCAGGGAGGGGATCTGGCTTTCGCTGATCAGGCTTGGCCTGTTGAACCTGGACAGCAATGTTGATCCGAAAAACTGGCGCCCGCACATTATGGTGTTGTCAGGTGCCCCTTCCAAACGCTGGAACCTGATCACACTGACGAATGATATAATCCATAACAGGGGTTTGATGACAGTCGCTACCGTGCTTTCCGGCAATAAAGCCGGGCCCGACCGGATAAAGAAAATGGAAAATAATATCAGGGAATACCTGGAAAACCGCGGGGTCGTCAGCCTGGTCAGGGTAATTTCGGCCAGGGATGCTTTCCAGGGGGCAGAGCGCCTCGTGGAAACCTATGGACTGGGTTCGCTCGTGCCTAATACCATATTGCTCGGTGATTCTACCATAAAGGATCATTATCCTGCCTATTGCAAAATGGTTCATCATTTTTACCAGTCGAGGAGGAATGTGATCATTGTCAGGGAAGATGTCGAAAAAAATTTCGGAAACATGCAGTTTATTGATATCTGGTGGGGCGGATTACGTGGCAACGGAGCCTTGATGATCATCATATCGCATCTCCTTCAAAGAAGCATCCCCTGGAACAATGCCAGAATACGATTGAATATGGTGGTTAATTCGGACCATGCCGCCAGGGAAGCACAGAAGAACATCTCAGAACTGCTTTCCAAAGTGCGGATCAAAATTGAAGATCATGTGATCGAGGCCCGTAATAAGCCCTTTGCAGATATCCTCAGAGACGAATCGGTCAATGCTGATCTTATCATTATGGGCCTCGCTGAACCAGGAGATGATTTTCTCTCCTACTATGAGCAACTGATCAATGTCAAAACAAAAGGAATAGGATCAACGCTCTTTGTCCTGGCCGGACAGGAAATCAATTTCGAAGATGTACTGTTATAATATTTCTGATGAAATTTATTCACATCAATTATGCAGGTTTACTCCCCATATTGCGATCCGGTGTCCCCGGAAGATCTGCATGGATCTTGAAATGAATTTTTCGGATTACTGTTCCTCTGATAAGGTTCTTGGCTTTTTCATCCATTGCATGATGATGAAACTGAATAAGAATCCGGAACCAACACCTTCCATAAATATCTGAAAAAGTGCCACATATATGTCAAAATAAAGACCCAACGGTTCGTTCAGCTTTATTTCATGCCGGAAATCCGGATCGATAAATGAAACATATAAAAAACCGAACAGGATAAAGATCAGGGATGCGACAAGCCCGTTTAATCCGCCGACCGCCAGACCTTTAAAATATTTGAATTGTTTAAGATTATTTTTTGCCGTTTTGATAGCCATATAACAGCCAAAGAACATGATAAAGGCATTCAAAAATCTGAGTTCAAGGATGTTTACAAAGCCGATCAGCTTCATCAGCAGGAAAAAGACCGACAATAAAATGAAAGTGATCAATCCCCAGCGGATCCCTATTTTTTCTATAGAGTCTGATTGTAATATATTCATGATCAACTGGATTTATAGATTTCCATCCTGAACCGGTCCGATTGTGCAACCCCACCTGGTCATGTCGATCCGTTCCGTCGACCAGGTCACGATCTCCAGGGTTTTGGGAAACTGGTTTATTTCACGGATAGCACATCTGCACGGTTTACCGGTTAAAGTTTAATTACTTCAGCCTTAATATCATATGCAGTCAATAATTGCCGGGTGAACTTCATATGGCCATGGGGTACATAAATTCGGAAAATTCCATTTTTCATATTTGCCAGCATGGATAAGGCTGACCATTTATTGACCAGGCTATTGGTATCCTTTTCTTTTTTGGATATCTCAAAATATCCTTTAAAACCGTTTTTTCTTGCAACAACATCGGGAATAAAATCCACTTCCCGGGATTTGCTGATCAACCGGGGTGGTCTTTCATAATTACCAACGTCGGCCCTGATATCCGTGAATCCCTGTTTTTTAACTTTTTCAATTACCCTGTTTACTTTTTCAATATAGTTTTCCTTGTTTCTGGAATTTTTTAACATATTTTTTATCTCCTTTTTTTGATTAATCCAACTTATATTAATACTGAAAAAAATGGACAATGTCAAGCTTAAGCCGGATTACATGAACTGGATATCTGCCGCTGGGCACTGGATGTGGACAACCCTGTAAAGATTGCTTCCTCAGGGGGCAGGTTTCATTTTGATGATGACTGGGAATTCTATGATACCCAGATCGTGAGTTATGAATTCCCGGGCAATAAAATGATGAGCTGGGAAGGTAAAAGTTGCAATCCTTTTGAGTTTTATGATCGTGGCAGGGGATCGACCATACATGGGACAAAAGGAACTGCACTCATCGACAGAAACGGCTATCTTATTTACGATCTGGATGGAAAGGTGATCAAAAGCATGGAAGAAGCTGAAGAAAGCGCCACTTTAAATACCGTGGGGGTCGGTGGGCTCGATGATTATCATATGGTAAATTTTCTCAATGCCATCAGAAAAGGTGAAAAACTCAATGCCCCGATCGGTCAGGGAGTGATATCCACAAACTTATGCCACCTTGGGAATATTGCACAGAAAACCGGCAGGACATTGCACATCGATCCGGACCAGGGCAGAATCCTTGGCGATGGGGCAGCCATGTCATTATGGGGCCGTGAATATGAACCGGGCTGGAAACCCAGTGTTTAGAATTCTATTTTCCATCTGGCCGGGTTTATAACTTGAATCTTATTCAGGAACTTTCCTGTAAAAGTTCAATATCAATATTTTAATTATTTTTTTTACAAAAATCTGATTAATTTTTTCATTAAAATATAATAAATGGACGCATACATGATTAAACTTGTGGTTTTCCCGGAATTTATCTTATTTAACAATATTTAATAATCCATAACCAACATGAAATCCCCTTTTTTTTATCTGCTTATTATTATCAACCTGCCAATTGACTGCACAGGACATATACAAAGCACGTCAGGCCCGGTTTTTAAAGACAGAAATTATGGTCAGTTAAAATATATAAAATAATGAAGTATTTAACGATCCTCCTGTTCATGATGATCGCCCTAAATGGTTGTCAGACCAATCAGAATGGGAAGGAAAATTCAGAAAAAAATATTTATGACATGGTGATCTACGGGGGCACTTCCTCCGGTGTGGTGGCAGCCATACAGGCTTCCAGGATGGGCAGATCGGTTTTATTGATTGAACCAGGCACCCGGATCGGAGGGCTGACCACAGGGGGACTCGGTCAGACAGACATCGGGAACAAGCAGGCCATTGGTGGTATCTCTAGGGAGTTTTATCAGCGGATCAAAACGTATTATGAAGACCCTGCCAACTGGAAATGGCAGGAAAGCCCGGAATACAGGGATGGTGGCCAGACGAGGACCCTGGAGGGAGAGGATGCCATGTGGACTTTTGAACCATCTGCCGCAATGGAAGTCTACCGGGATATGATTACCGGTGAAACCATCGATCTCGTTTATCAGCAACGGCTGAACAGGGGATCCGGTGTCGTTATGGAAGCCGGGAAGATCAAGTCGATCATCATGGAATCAGGGAAGGAGTATAGCGGATGGATGTTTATCGATGCGACGTATGAAGGTGATCTTATGGCTGCAGCCGGGATCACCTATGCGACCGGCCGTGAGTCCAACAATCAATACGGAGAAAACCTGAACGGTGTACAGGCAAACGACACAAGTCTGACCCTGCTCGGCATAACATCGGCCAATGGAAGGAATCATAATTTTGTTGATGGCGTCGATCCCTATGTGATCAAAGGGGATAGGGACAGTGGTCTCCTGCCCTTCATTGATACTGCAGGACCCAATGAGAATGGGGATGGGGATCATCGCATCCAGGCCTATTGTTACCGGATGTGCCTGACCGATCATCCGGATAACAGGATACCCTTTGAAAAACCTGCAGGATATCATGAGGTTGACTACGAACTTCTTTTCAGGAATTATGAGGCGGGGGAAACCAGGATACCGTGGATCAATTCAGACATGCCCAACCGTAAAACCGATACCAACAACAAACATGGTTTTTCAACGGATTTTATCGGTCAGAATTATGATTATCCGGAAGCTTCCTATGAAAAGCGGGAACAAATTAAGGAAGCACACAGGAATTATCAGAAAGGATTGATGTGGTCGCTGGCTTACCATCCGAGGATACCGGAACCTATAAGAAAAGAAGTATCCCGATGGGGAACCTGCAGGGATGAATTTGAACGGGAGGATGGATGGCAGCAACAGCTGTACATACGGGAATCACGCCGCATGATCAGTGCCCTGGTGATGACGCAACATCATTGTGAGGGATTGGAAGTGGTTGAAGATCCCATCGGACTGGCCGCCTATGGGATGGATTCACATAATGTCAGGAGATATATCAATGAAAAGGGACATGTGAAGAATGAAGGGAATGTTGAGGCTGGGGTAGCAGGCCCGTATCCTGTCAGTTACCGTTCCATCGTTCCTGAAAAGGAGGAATGCTCCAACTTATATGTTCCGGTCTGCCTCTCGGCCTCTCATATTGCCTATGGATCCATCCGGATGGAACCTGTTTTTATGGTCCTGGGACAATCTGCCGCTATTGCAGCCGCCCTTTCCATAGACGGGGATCATCCTGTACAGGATCTTGAATACCAGGCATTAAAAAAGGCGCTTCTGGAAAACGGGCAGAGGCTGGTCAACCGAAATCAATGATCAGTGTGTTTGTGCCGAATGTGAAGAATCTTATCAAAAGAAAAACTAAAATTGCCTGGGCTTTCATTATTCACTAATTATTTTGATCTTCATGGTAAACTTTTCCATCCTGAAGTTTCCTTCAGAAATTTCAGGAAAATTAAATAGATAACACCCGAATTTTAACTTTTTAAACTAATCATCATGGATCGCAGAAAATTTATCCAGAACAGCAT
>JAGTVG010000005.1 GCA_018224645.1 Cyclobacteriaceae bacterium | reverse complement strand
CATCAGTCCATAAAAAATATTTAAAATAAATGATGGGGCTTCCCACTGCTCCCAGGCTGATGTCGTAATCAAATTTGAATTCCCGGTATTTTTTATATACAACATTATCCTTCTGGTCTATAAATTGCATTATTTTTTCATTATTCCCCTTATAATACGCATGGATTACAGGATGATCACTGTAATTCTCCTGTATGCTGTTATAAAAGGATATAAAATAATTGAAATAGGGATCGTCAAAGGCGACGACAATCAGATTTTTCATATTATGATCCTCTTGATCCTTTCGTGATACCCGGATCAACTGATTGATAATCATGAACCATTTTCAGGCAATTTACTGTTTCATTGACAGGTGGCACATCAACAGTTAACATAATCACATATGTGTTTAATATTTCACTTGTAGTCCGGAAAAAGTGATTTTCTTAAAATTTCCGGCATATCCCATGTATAATCGATAATTAAATTAGCATTAAATAAATGGTTATATTTTTTTAGTTCATTGACTGTGTAGGATTTTATTTTTGACAGGCTGAGCGATTCCAGTGTATTTCCCCCTTGGTTCAGATGATGTACAATACTTGAAGTGACCAGGGCATGTTTTGCATTTTCCTTCTTCAGTTGGTTGACAATGGCATTGTCTGAACACCAGAAATTGAACATTTCATTGAGTCCGCCGATATTCTCGTAAAAGGATCTTCTCATGACAAATGCCCAGCCGCAGAAAAATTTATACACCTCATACCCTTGTAATACCCCGGAATTTTTTTCGATCCCGAATTTCAGATGGGTATCTGGACAAAGTGGGGAGGCGGAAACCAGGTTATGTTCATTCATTTTTTCCCCGATCTCTTCATCCCAGTTTTTTTCAAATATCAGGTCGTTGTTTCCAAAAAAAATGAATTCCTGATCCCCTGTCCTGGCACCTATATTAAGGTATTTGTTGTAGTTGAATGGCATATCTGGATAAATGGTGGTTGAATTCCGGTAAACTGCTGATGGATTGGATTCAATGACAATAGTGTTATGTTGTTTATCGATCGACTTTATGGCCTCTTCCGTTATCTTTTTTAATTTCATATTGCTGGCGAATGATACAATAATAATATCCATTGTCTGATAATAACACCCTGAGGAAAATAAGGTATATTAAAACTAACAAAAATTATGGATTTCGGGAAGCAAAATTATCACAAAGCCTGGAGAGCCCTTCACAGGATACGAAACATCGCAGGATGATCCGGATCCATAAATTCCAAATGGATTTTATTGACAATATTGAATTAATTTTTGATATTGATATGTCAATCCGGCAGAATATATGCCTGCCGGAATTGTCCCGCCACCCGATATGTTTTTTTTTGTTCAACCATAGAATATACGGGAACTTTCCGGCAAATATAAATACCGGTTTATGCGCGTATTGATTTTATTATTAATAACTTACAGGTTCTTCGATTCTGATTTTTCAACTAAACCAACAAACAATGAAAATCAACAAGGAAAATCTCCCGGTCACCATGGAGGCTCCGGGTACCCTCATGCGTACGCAGGCCGGTTTTGGAGGAATGACTGTCGCGTACACAAAATTGCCTGCCGGCACGGATTTTACACCGCTCCTGGAAGGATTGAAAAACGACAGTTGTCACTGTCCGCATTGGGGCTATATTTTTGAGGGCTCCATGAAATTAAAATATGATGATGGTACGGAAGAAATTGCCAGTGCAGGCGAGGTTTTTTACTGGAAGCCTGGCCATACGGCTATCGTAGAGAAGGATGTGATATTAATGGATTTCAGCCCTGATAAAGAGATGGGTGAAGTCATGGGGCACATCATGAAAAAAATGGAAGCCATGAGCGGGTAACCAGCCAAAACGCAGGTTGATCAACCTGCCAGAGCGCTCAGTATTGCTTATCCTTTCGGGAAGGCCGTCGCAGCAGGATCATCTGCCGGATTGGCCTTCCTTATCAACAGGATTTAATTACAATCGTTTGTAAAATGAACATTCGGGCTGCCGGTTGTGTCAATCGCTAATCCATCAGGAGGGAAGGTCGTTGCCCAGACGCAAATCTCGGTTTAAGAGGGCATTCCGCCTAAAAACATTTCCTGCAACTTGTTATTATTCGAAATATCCATGGTGGATAATTGATTTCCATTTCAGGACAGCACATGCAAATCTCCATTTTTGGAAACATCTAAAGAGGTTCATAAGTTGGAATCACACTCAAAATATGACAGGCCTGTATGATTTGATGTTAGCATCCGATTTACTGGTTCCCCGGATACCCGCCAGAGAAATGTCCCGGGATTCCGACGGGTACCTGAAGTCTGCCGGGAGTATTTTGTCTTTGATTCATAATTATAACTGAAGTTAGTTTTAATTATTTATCTTTAATGACCGACAGGAAATTTATGGACGGGAGAAAAAAAATACGCAAGATCAACCGGCAGATAGCGGAGGAGGAGCGGAGCTCCTACGGTCAGAAACTTACTCCCGAAGAACGGCTGAACTACCTGCAATACCTGCGTGAACTCAATTTAGGGAAGAAAGCAAGGGAGCCGGTAAAAAAAGTGATCCGTTTGTTGCCTGATCGTCCAAACCGATAAGATAGATGCAATCTGATCTGAAAAAATTGATCAGTCTGTTTAATAAATATCAGGTTGAATATTTAATTATTGGAGGGTATGCGGTCAATCTTTACGGTTATTCAAGGATGACGGAGGATGCAGCTATATTATTTAAACCGGACAGAAGAAACGGGGAAAAAATAATAAAGGCATTAAAAGAATTCGGCGTTGAGGCTGATGCGATTGCGGACCATAATTTCGAAGGATCAACCCATTTAAGGTTGGGTGAATACCCCAATTCGATTGTTTTAATCAATGATATTGTTGGACTTGATTTCAACACAGTTTTTAAAAACTGCAAAATTTTTAAAATTGGGGCCATTCAGGCTAAAGTTATTGATCTGGATGATTTAATCGCCAATAAACTAGCCCTGAACACATATAAGGACCTGGCGGATGCCGAAGTCCTGAAGAAATTAAAAAAGGGATAGATTCTCTTAAAAAATCAGGTGTAAAATTTTACTCCCACTCAGGGAATTGGGTGATATTTAAGTCTAACGGATCAATCTTCCTCATATCGGTATCATCGAGCTTGAAATCAAAGACATTCAGATTTTCAATCATGTGTTCCTTTTTGGAAGTTCTCGGGATGGTGACAACGCCCCTTTGGTAATGCCAGCGCAAGCTCACCTGGGCATTTGTCTTTCCATACTTTTTGCCAATGGCTGCCAGGGTTTCGTTGGTAAAATGATCGTTGCGCCCTTGTGCCAATGGAGACCAGGCTTCCATTTGTATTTCGTATTGCCTCAAAGCCTGATTTGCCACGTCCTGCTGGAAGAAGGCATGGGATTCAATCTGATTGACTGTTGGCTTAATTTTCGCATAGGACATCAGCTCATCCAGGTGATTGGCTTCGAAGTTGCTCAAACCGATGGCCTTTATTTTTCCTTCCTTATAAAGATCTTCCATCGCCTTCCAGGAGCCCTTTACATCTCCCCGGGGCCGGTGGATGAGATAAAGGTCCAAATAATCCAGACCCAACTTATCCAGGGATGTCTGGAAAGCTATCTTTGCCTTTTCGTACCCTGAATCGTCAACCCAGACTTTTGAAGTTACAAATAGTTCTTCTCTGTTAATCCCGCTCTTTTTAATTCCGGCCCCGACGGATTCTTCATTGCCATATACTGTTGCGGTATCGATCAGACGATAACCCAGCGAAATGGCATCAGCAACGCATCGTTCGCCGACATCCCCATTCAGATATAAGGTTCCGAACCCAAGAATGGGCATTTTTATGCCATTGTTCAGGGAAACCGTTTCAACCGGACTTAAGGTTCCTGGCCGGCCTGAATTGGCTGCACCCAATAATCTGGAAGTGCCCAAACCCATAAACACAGCACCGGCGGCAAACCTGGCGCCTGTCTGTAT
>JAGTVG010000004.1 GCA_018224645.1 Cyclobacteriaceae bacterium | reverse complement strand
CGCAGATAGAAATTTCGGGCACCGGGATTCAATTGAGCAAAAATCTGGTGGAAGCCTCCATGGGTCAACAAGGCGAATATACCATCACTGGCTCTGCGGCATTGAAACAGGTTATATACTCAGAGCCGGCTTTTGCCAGTATCGCCATAAAAAAACTGTCCGCCGAAAATACAAAACAGTTTAATAAGCAAACTATGCTCGACATCGTATTGAATGTATCCAGGGCATATGTTTCCCTGCTGTTTGCCAAAAATAACCTTCAAATTCAGAACGACAATGTATATGTCACCTTTCAAAATCTGGAGATGGCAAAGGCAAAGGAGGAGAGTGGCGAAGGCAGTATTTCGGACGTTAACCGGTGGACCAGCGAGCTGAGCCTCAATAAAATGGATTTGAATGATGCTCAGGCTGGATACAAAGCAGCCATGTATCACTTGAATGAATTCCTAAACCTGCCAATCAGCCAGACGATTACCACCACTGATTCGGCTGGCATCGATGAGATCATTGTGCTGAATCAACAAATATTGTCTTTATACTTCGACAATCCCAACCTCACCGAGAAATATGCCAACTTTCTCGTTGATGAAATGCGAATCAATTCGCCTGAATTGCAGCAATTGCTGAATGCAGAAAAAATAATTGACCGGAAAAAATCAATGCACAGCAGACAGATGTATATCCCCGAGGTTGCGCTTTTTGGAAGTGCTGACCAGGCATTCGTGCGTGAAGGGATAATTGAAAATATAAAACTTCCGGTTCCTCCTCCTCCTGATGATATCACCTGGAATTTTGGGGTGCGTTTTAGTCTTCCGCTTTACGAGGGTGGAAGAAAAAAATCGGAATTGAATCGTTCATTGATCGAACTGGACAAAATAAACTGGCAGAAAAAAGATCTGCTCAACAATCTGGAAAGGAGTATCCGTTCAAACGTACAATTGCTGAAAGCATCTTACAGGGAACTGGATTTATCGCAGAAAGCCGCCCAGGCCGCAGAAGATAATTTCAAGTTAATACAGGATGCATATGCTCAGGGTGTAGCGAATGTGGTTCAACTCATTGATGCCCAGAATGTCATGATACGAACAAAACATCTCGCAATAAGTGCTTATTATCAATATATTCTGGATTTTATTCTTACTGAGCGCATGCAGGGAAAGTTCTCGTTTTTAGATAATGAAATGGAACAGGAAATGTATACCGACCGATTACTAAATTATTTAACCGAAGAAGAATGAAAGCATTTCACGTTTTTATAATCACACTATTGATGTCAGGCTGTGGTGGAAGGGAGGATACGGAGGAGGCTATACGTCCCGTATTTTATCAGGAAATCGGAAAAACGTCAATCAGGCTGACCCAATCCTTTTCCGGTGTATCGCAAGCTGGCTCCGAGGCGAAACTAAGTTTTAGGGTGGGTGGAACAATCGAAAAATTGGATGTGGAATTGGGTGATACTGTCCGGAAGGGAAATCTTATAGCCCGGCTGGATCCTGCGGATTATCGCATCAACTACAACAAAGCCATTTTGTCCCTTCAAAACGCCGAGGTACAGTTGGCAACTGCAAAATCAAGTTTTTTAAGGATTGAAAAGTTATATGCCAATAACAATGCCTCTTTAAATGATTATGAAAAAGCCAAAGCCGAATATGAAACAGCAGAGGCCATGGTGAAAACTGCCAGGTCACAAGTAGAGGCTGCCCGGAATCAGTTGGATTACACCACCCTGCGGGCGCCTTTCGATGGCATCATATCGGGCATTCTGGCTGAAGAAAACGAGATGACCAGTGCCGGACGACCCGTTGTGGCGTTTTCCTCTATTGACATGATCGAAGTAAAAACTTCGGTACCCGAAAATATCATCAGACAAATTAAAAAGGGACAAAAAGTGAGGATTCAATTTATAGCGATTCCGGAAATTTTTTTTCAGGGAAAAATTACTGAAGTAAGTCCCGGGACTCAAGCCGCTTCTGCCTATCCGGTGATCATCCAATTAATGGAAACTTCTGCTCATTTGTACCCTGGAATGACCGGGACTGTGGAATTTCCACTAAATAGGCTTGGGGACCATGAAGGAGGTTCCCTGGTTATCCTGCCAGATGCGGTAAGTTACGACCAGCAAGGAGAATTTGTTTTCGTGGCAGAAAAAAGCAAAATAAAAGACATTTATACTGTGGGAAAAAGAAGGTTGGCGCTTGGAGCCTTAACATCTGATGGATATGAAATTATTGAGGGGCTTAATAAGGGAGACATTGTAATAACGGCGGGTCATCAATATCTGTTTGAGGGAAGAAAAGTGAAATTGCTTGATGATAATGACCGATAAAAGTTCAACGATCTACTGAAACATGAATCTTTCAAAAATCACATTAAATAATAACCGGATCACCGTCATTGCCATTCTCATAGTGGCTATAATAGGTATTGCCAACTATTTTGAGTTGGAGCGTGACAGTATGCCGCCATACACAATTAGGATCGCAACGGTAGTTACCAAATTGCCGGGAGCAGATTCTTATAAAATAGAATCATTGGTAACCGATCCCCTTGAAGAAGCCATTCGTGAAATGGCTGAAGTTAAAACGATTGAAAGTGAATCGCGCAACGGGCTATCGGTCATCACGGTGGAACTTATTGTCCAGGTTAATCAGAAACAACTTCAACCTGTTTGGGAAAACCTTCGGAACAAAGTTGAAGAATTGAAGCCGATGCTTCCGCGAGGTGTCGTTGGACCCATTGTCAGGGATGAAGATATTGGAAAAGTATTCGGGATCATCCTGGGTGTTACCGGCGATGGCATACCCTATAATATATTGGAAAACTATGCTAAAGACGTCCGCGATGAGCTGCTACTGCTGCCCGATGCTGCGAAGGTAAAATTTGGCGGAGTGCAGGATGAGCGTATTTTTATTGAGTTTGATGACAAGCTTCTTTCCCGTTACGGGCTGAATGCAGCGAAACTGAGCAATATTATCTCAGCCACCAACATTCTCTACCCGGGAGGTGAAATTGATATAGGCAGGAAGCGCATCGTACTGGAACCTTCAGGGAGCTTTGAGACATTAAATGATCTGAAAAAGATATTGATTCCCACAGCTGACGGAGCTGCAGTGGTCCTGGAAGACATCACCACAGAAATCTACCGTGATTACATTACGCCGCGGGAAAAAATTGTGAAAATTAACGGACAATCTGCAATTGCTTTGCATATCTCGTTAAAGGATGGTGCCAATATCGTACGCCTGGGTGAAGAGGTGACCAAAGCCTTGCCACGTATCAACAACCTCCTTCCGGTGGGTGTTGAAGTGGTCCGGTCCGCTTCGCAGGATCAGGTGGTGAGTGGCCAGGTGAACGACTTTTTGGTGAACCTGCTGCAGAGTATCGTGATTGTGCTGGCAGTGATGCTTTTTTTTCTGGGCTTCAGATCAGGCTCGCTGGTGGCTGCATTGTTACCAATGGCCATCCTTTCCACTTTCTTCTTCCTGGGTCTGCTCGATCTGGGATTAAATAAAGTATCGCTGGCAGCGCTCATCATCTCGCTCGGATTATTGGTGGATAACGGCATTGTGATGTCCGAATCCATCATGGTAAGCATGGAGAATGGCATGAACACCTTTAATGCCAGTGTTTATTCCTGTAAGGTGTTAATGGTTCCGTTGTTGATTTCGTCCCTCACCACTTCATCGGCCTTCCTGCCCTTTGCGCTTGCCGAAACACCCATGGGCGAAATATCATCGCCCCTGTTCTGGGTGGTGAGTTTAACCCTGCTCAGTTCCTGGTTTCTCGCATTCACCTTTATCCCGCTATTGGCGATGGTGATTGTAAAAACCGGATCTTATAACAAAAATAAGAAGAAGAATGCGATCGACCGGAATATGAGGAAAATTAACTTGTGGTATAACGGTGTGCTGTTTCGGGTTCTGAAGAATCCATTTCTCTTCCTGGGATTTATCACCGTTTTATTTCTTGCGTCTCTGCTGTTGATGCCTCTTTTACCATTTAAGCTGGTACCTGACAGTGATCGGAACCTGGTTACGGTGGATATCAAATTCCCATCGGGCACACAAATAGAATATACAGAAAGAGCGGTGAACGACATTGGGGATTATATTTCAAACTCTCTGTTTGCAGATCCTGAAAAGAGTAATAAACCGGGTGTTCTGGATTTCTCCTCGTTTATCGGCGAAGGACCCGAACCCTATGATCTGGGTTATTTTAAGGATGAAGCCAACTCAAATTATGCACACATGTTGCTGAATACGACCGGTGATACGGATAATGATTACATTATTTCCAGGATCGACAGTTTCTGTTTTAATCATATCCCCGATGCCGACATACGGGTAAACCGGCTCACCGGTGCAGGTGCTTCCGGCACACCGGTTGAAATACGCATCTCGGGGAATGATCCGGAACGGCTTGCAATTATTTCTGAAGAAGTAAAGGAAAAGCTGGTAACTATCAGGGGCACCAAAAACATTACCGATGATTGGGGGCCTAAAATTAAAAAGCTGGTTGTAAATATCGACGCCGATAATGCACAGCGTTCCGGCTTAACCAATATGGAGATTGCCATGGCATTGAATGCTGGTTTATCGGGTATGAAAATCGATGATTTCCGCGATAAGGATGAACGCATCCCTATCATTATGAAGAATAATAACCCCGATGAGTATGATATTGCATCCATTAAAACTTTTAACATATATTCGGCGTCTACCCATCAAAATGTGACCCTTTCGCAGGTAGCGGAGGTAAGGGTGGATTGGCAATTTGCCAGGATCCTCCGAAAAGATTTAAAAAGGACAATTACGGTAGGTACTTATCTGCATGCCGGCTACAATGCCTCCGATATATTTGATGCAATTGGGCCCTGGATGGAAGACCAGAAAGCCTCCTGGGATATCGGATACGACTATGAGTTTGGCGGCGAAGACGAAGATACCAATGAAAATCTGGGTGCGATTTTCTCCCGTCTTCCATTGGCTTTTTTTCTTATTGTATTGCTTTTAGTGCTGCAATTTAACTCTATACGGAAGGCTATCATTATCGTCCTCGCCATTCCCTTGGGAATAATTGGTGTGGTGGCCGGTTGGTTTATGGGTGGCTCCTTTGTAAGCTTCTTTGGCATACTGGGTGTAATTGCCCTCGCCGGCATAGTGATCAATAACGCAATCATCCTCATTGACCGTATAGATGTGGAAATATCGGAAAACCCAGATGTGGACAAGCGCGATGCCATACTCCTTGCGGCGAATAACCGGTTCAGACCGGTAATATTAACCACGCTCACCACTTCACTTGGCATGTTGCCCCTTCTGTTTGGCGGTGGTTTGCTTTGGGAACCACTCACCCTGGCCATCATATCGGGGCTGTTTTTTGGCACCATCATTACGCTTCTTTTTGTGCCGGTTTTGTATCGTTTGTTTTTTAAAGTGAACTTTAAAAATTATGAGTTTAACCGGAAAATGCTGGAGAAGGTGGATGATTAAAAATTATATCTCATCCTTGTTGAAACAAGTCCGTTAATGATCGCATCCCGGTTAAATAATTCAGAAAAAATGAAAATATAAAAATAAAATCAGTGATGTAAAACCGATCAGCATCTTAAACAACTGGAAAAATAAACTGTACAAAAATGAAAAAGGTTGTTTTATATTCTATGGCTGGGCTGCTTGCCATTCTTGGTTTACTGACTTTATTTTTGAGTACTTCAATCATATTTGACCTTTTTGGCATCAGAGCGAAAGAAGGAAATTATGTTTTCTTTGTCGTATTGGCAAACTTCATTAGCAGCCTCATTTATCTCCTGGCGGCATATGGATTTACAAAGGCCAGAAAGTGGGTAACCCACCTGTTGGTCATTTCACTCATCCTTCTTTTAATCGCTTTTTCCGGACTGCTTCTTCATATCAGTACCGGGGGTATTTATGAAACCAAAACCATTTACGCAATGATCTTCAGAATAATGGTTACGGGCATTTTTGCGGCAGTCGCCTTTGTAACAGTAACAAAAAAGGATATAAAATGGAAAGGTTCATCGTGAAATGCGTGAATCTTAAAAATCTTTATAAATGGAGGAAATGAAAAAGATATCATAATGAGTATTCGATGTATGCTGTCAGGTATCCGGTCATTTCAGCCGGGATTCCTGCTTTTCAGGAAGTTTATATTCATGTTTTATAATGCATCTATTTCAAATAAAATACCTGAAAATATTGGAAAATACGATTTTTTATATTTAATTCGTTAGTGAATATTAACTAACGAAATGGAAATTTTATCTGTCAGACAAAAGGAAATTGCAGAAGCCTCATTGGCATTAATAGCTGAGAAGGGTATTCAAGGATTCACCATTAAAAATCTTTCAAGAAAGATTGGAGTTACTGAGCCAGCAATATACAGGCATTATGAAAATAAATTCGGGATCCTGTATACAATACTGGATTTCTTTCAAAAAGAATTTCAGGATTCCCTTATAAAAACATTAAATAGTGATGCACATGCTATAACAAAGATTAAAGATATATATAGCAGCCGCTTTAATAAATTTGCGGAAAATCCTTCCTGGGTCTCGGTGATCTTTTCGGAGGAAATCTTTAAAAATGAGGAAAAACTTTCCAAAAAAATAAGTTCCATTATTTTCCAGCAGGAAGAGGTCCTGATCCGCATTATTAAGGAAGGTCAGGCAAAAAATCAGATACGGGATGATGCAGATGCGATTTATCTTTCAACAATTATTCTCGGATCAATGAGAATTTTGGTAAAAAAATGGGAATTACTTAAGTATGCGTTCGACCTTCGTAAAGAGGGGGAGAAATTGTTTACTGTTTTAAATGTACTCTTCACAAACAAATGATAAAGCAGAATATATACCATGACCAGGCCAATACATACAGGAGACCTTCATTGATTACAATTCTGATATTATAGGAGATCAGTATAGCCAAACGATGACCTTACTGATTCATGG
>JAGTVG010000003.1 GCA_018224645.1 Cyclobacteriaceae bacterium | reverse complement strand
CCGGAGCGGAGAAGTTTGCCCGGGAGAATGGGTTAGAAATTGTCGATCCGTCCTATTTTTACACAAAGGACCGGTATAAAAGCCTGCAGGATATTTTAAAGGATAATGAAGGTGATTCCCGGAATAAACGCTGGCTGGAGGACCGGAAATTTGGTACGGTGGGTGTCCTAGCGCTTGACCGCAGCGGAAATCTCGCTGCCGGAACCTCTACCGGAGGGATCACCAATAAAAAATATGGCAGGATCGGAGATACACCCATCATCGGAGCGGGTACCTATGCCGATAATCAGTCTTGTGCTGTATCTTCCACCGGTCATGGTGAATATTTTATCCGGAAGGTAGTCGCTTACGATATTGCCGCCAAAGTGAAATATACCGGGATGACGGTTCAGGAAGCCTGTGAACAGGTGATATTTGAAGAGCTGCCTGCCATCGGAGGATCAGGCGGAGTAATTGCACTTGACAGGAAAGGAAATATTGCCATGGTTTTTAATACAGAAGGCATGTACAGGGCTTTCAGGCAGGAAGGAAAGGAAATCCATATTTCGTTCTATAAATGACCTTCAACTTTTTTTTGAGATCACGAAACGTCTTTTTGCCTGTTTATAATCTCCGGACAGGTTATAAATTTCAAATCTTAAAATATACATCCCGGTCCGGGGGATCTGGCCACGATCCGAATATCCGTCCCAGTTAATACTGCCTTTTACTGACAAAAGCCTGTTTTTAATGATGGTTTTGATCCTTTGCCCGGATATATCATAAACCTCAATGGTTCCTGTGTAACCGGGGTTGCCGGTGATATAATGGATGTACAATTGATCATTATAGCCATCCCCGTCCGGGGTAATGATCTCCGGGTCCAGGAGGAACATATCCGGGTCAGGCAGGGATGAAATGTGGGTGGAATTTTCAAAGGTCGGGCTTCCATATCCGGATATGGAGGAAGCCGAATGCCAGTTGGCCGGATCGTTCGTTGGTTCCGCATAGGAAATCCTTTCCAGGGATACACCTTCATCATCCGTGACCAGGTCATGATGATAATCACTGCTGTAGTAAAAATGATCAAGGATCATCAGTTCATCTGAGATCAACACAATATTCCCGAACTGGTCCGGCATATCAGGAAGTTCTTTGATTTCAAAAATGGCATCAGTCAGGCTTTCCGGGAAATCGGCCAGGAGTTTATTGCGGTCTTCGGTAAAAACCATCAATCCCGATGGTTTTAAAACCGGATGGCCGGCATCCGTAAGGGCCATACTTATTCCGGATCCATCAGGAACATCGGAAAATGCCAGGTTGGACAGGTCAATATACTTTGCCGACCGGTTATAAATTTCAACCCAGTGCACCCCGCCGGGTTTTGGATTGAACAGGATCTCATTGATGATCAGGTCTCCTGCAAGGGCCGGCTCTGGAAGATAAAAATTAAATAAATTCTTTTCAGGATCCATATTGTTCCCCACACAGTCCCTGAGACCCCGAATCTGAATTTCATATTGAACCGAGTTCGATAGCGGTGCAGACAGGGATATGCTGAATGAATCATAAAACAGGGAATCGAAGGATTGAATGCTGTAACCACCAATCCCGGACAATTGGATCTCCAGATCGTTCAGGGAGGATGGATTTAATTTTTCCGTAAGGTCCACTGCAAGCAGTGCCCGTTCGGGCATATATACATTTCTTATTCCAGGACCGGATAGATCGGGATTGGATTCAGACACGGAATTCGGCAGACCCGGTGTACCTCCCGACGGACTGTCTGATGCCCGCCAGTTATTGCCTTCACCGCAGGGATTAGACAAATCGATCATTTCAAGGGAAAATCCGCCGGTTGATTTTTCCAGATCCTGATACCAGCCCTTATCGTATCTCAGGGAAAAGACCAATTGATTTTGCACATTCAAGAGAGCCAGTATGCCTCCTTCATTCAGGAGTCTCGGAAATGGCGATAATTCCCTGCAATCCGGTATGCCAGTGAAAAGATGAATTTTTGAGCCGGGACAAAAGACAAAATACTGCCCCGGCATCAGATTTCCCCCGGGTAATTTGAATGTATCGCTGCCGTTCAGGAGCATGGTACTCTCCAGGCCAATGATCTGCCCCGTCCTGTTGAAAAGTTCAAGATATTCACTTTCGGGCAGTCCTGCTGACGGTAATTCGTCGACCATCAATTCTGTGATCAGCAGATCATGGAACGAGGGTTGCTTCCCGAAACCTGTGTGGATCAATGTATCCCGGATCATATTCCCAGTACAATCCGAAATTCCTGATACAGAGAGGGTATATAAATCCCCTCCCCGGATCCTTTTCCGGAGGATCAGCCAAATCTTTTCATGTTCATTTTCATCACTGAGAACATGAAGGATCTCCAGGAAAGGGATAAAAACAAATGATCCGGCGTGTTCATCGGAGAGCAACTCCAGAGGTTCTGAGAAAGTTATCTGCAGCGTATCCAGGCCGGTCCAGTTCAGGCTGATTATTCCCGGGGGAATGAGATCAGGTTCACTTGAATAAATACTGTTTATCCGCCCCGGGGTACCGCCCGCCGGATCAGAACTAACATTCCAGTTGCCCGTTCCCTTGCACGTGTGGGCAGGATTCATCATTTCTACACTCCATCCCCCGTTTTTTTTATCTGTCTCCTTTATCAGTGCGGGGGTATAATAAATTTTATCCACCACCGATCCTGTGCCATCTTCCAGTATTACTTCCTGACCATCGTTGTTCAGGACGTCCCATGGCTCAATGCCAATCGTATTCCCATATGGGAGGAAAACTCCTTCCTTTCCTTTTTTACAAACGATCAGATATTCTCCCGGCTGGAGGAGGCAGGCCGGAAAGACACCGTCGTTCAACGCCCATTTAAATAGATTGATTGTCTCTCCGCCGGCATTAAAGAGCTCTACATATTCAAGATCGGGAAGACCCTGAACCGGATTGGGATCGAACATAATTTCATTGATGAAGACCGGGAGTAAATTTTTTTCTTCTGAAATCTTCATGAACCGGGTATTATCTGACAGTAGATAAAATCCAAAGCACCGGGAAATGCCAATGGCAACAAGAATAAAAAACAACATGCTGGTTTGAACAATTATTTCTACAAGTAATTATGAAAATAATAATTTTCCAAGTTAATATCACTAATTTTGCCGTGGTTTTTTAACAATCTTTAAAACGATGATAAAATTAGCTGTTGTTGGTGCTACAGGGCTTGTAGGATCGGAAATGTTAAGGGTGATTGATGAAAGAAAATTTTCTTTTGATGAATTATTGCTGGTGGCATCGGAAAAATCGGTTGGTAAAAAGATAAAATATAAAGAAAAGGAATATACGGTTATCGGGATGCAGAAAGCCGTAGATCTGCAGCCCCATATTGCAGTTTTTTCGGCCGGAGGAGGCACTTCGCTTGAATGGGCGCCGATATTTGCGGCAAAGGGAACTTTTGTCGTGGATAATTCCTCGGCGTGGCGGATGAGCCCTGCCCATAAACTTGTGGTACCCGAGATCAATGGATCCGTTTTGACCGGAGAAGATAAGATCATTGCAAATCCGAATTGTTCCACCATCCAGATGGTGCTGGCCTTGTTCAAACTTCACGATGCCTACCGTATAAAAAGAATTGTGGTTTCGACCTATCAATCGGTTACCGGTACAGGCAAAAAAGCAGTAGACCAGCTGATGAACGAACGTGCCGGGAAGGAAGGCCCCATGGCCTATCCCTATAAAATTGATCTGAATGTACTGCCGCACATTGATGTATTCCTTGAGAACGGATATACCAAGGAAGAAATGAAGATGGTTAACGAGACAAAGAAGATTTTGGGCGATCCTTCAATACAGGTGACGGCCACGACCGTCAGGATACCCACCATTGGCGGGCACTCCGAATCAGTCAATGTTGAATTCCATAATGAATTTGAATTGCCGGATATCAGGAAGATACTCGAAAATACGCCGGGCGTGATCGTCCAGGATGATCCTTCAAAAAACATCTATCCCATGCCGGTGAATGCCCACGGGAAGGACGAGGTATTTGTCGGAAGGATCAGAAGGGATGAAACACAGCCAAGGACTTTGAATATGTGGGTAGTATCCGATAATCTCCGGAAGGGTGCTGCTACCAATGCCATACAGATCGCCGAATACCTGGTTGCGCGTAAACTTACGCATTGAATCGATTTTTATCTGATAGGAGGATTTGGGAAACGATACAGCAGGCATCTGAAACGGATCCATACCGCCTGTCCCTGAAAATTAAAGACATGCCTGCAGATGAACGCCTGTTCATCACGACCCAGGTTGCAGCCAGGCAAAAGGCAAGGGATAAGATTCCTGAATTCTGTTCTGATGATGAGATCATCTT
>JAGTVG010000002.1 GCA_018224645.1 Cyclobacteriaceae bacterium | reverse complement strand
CTGATCGCCTCTGTTTTTGACCTGGCCTCCTGGAGGTTGTTTTCATAAAAATCGATCTGTTTTAACGTGTTCAGAATACCTTTTCTCAGGTTTTTATCCTTAAAGGTATATTCAGTCAGCAGATTATGATAATCCGCCTTGATCTTCCTGTACAGCTGATCAAATTTATCCTTATCCTGATATACCTCAGACGCTTTCCCTTCAATTTTGTATGAAAAACGGGGGATATCGTCCAGGCTGTTGATGGTCTTATTTTCCTGCGTATAAATCAGAGCCGGGAAAAAAACAAGGAATAATAATGGATTTTTAATAAATGAGGCTTTAATCGGATTGAAAAGCATTTGTCGATACCTGAACACTGGCATAGTTTTTCTGAATATTGTATACAGCAAGTTTTGAATATACGCAAATCGCCGAAAAAAATTTTATACCTGGAAAATCCAGTAAAAAAATCAAGATCAATAAAGGATATTCCGCAGGCAGGTTTTCTTACAGGAGGATTCCGGATTTTTCACCAAATTTTTTTTTTGAAGTAGATTGTGTTGGGTATGTGCCTCAATTACCCGGGATTTATTTTCCGCAAATTTTTTATGCACGGCAAGCGCTTCTTTTCTTTTCTTTTCCGTATATCCTCTTCTTTGATTTTGAATGCTGCTAATGGTTGTTAGCATTCTATCGGTAAATTTCTCCTTTCATTGGATTTGTAAAAATTAATGTTTGTTACGAAGAAACAATATGTATTCCGTTTAAATGTCTACCGATATTTAGTGAAGTAGTGATTTTGTTTTATTTTTGACAGAGGGATAGAAATTAATTTGAAAATTATGGAAATATGAAGAAGTCTATTATTTTTCTACTGGCAAATCTGATCTGTATTCATTCCTGGGCGCAGAATAATGAGGGTTGGATTTCACTTTTTAACGGTTCGGATCTGAAAGGCTGGATACAGAAAAATGGTAATGCGGAATACAGGATTGAAAAAGGGGCGATCATCGGTGTTTCTGTACCGGATGAACCGAACAGTTTTTTATGTACCAGGGAGAATTACGGGGATTTTATTCTTGAACTTGAGGTCAATGTCGATCCTCCGTTGAATTCAGGAATTCAATTCAGGAGCCTGAGTCTGGATTCCTATCAGAATGGACGGGTACATGGCTACCAGTGTGAGATCGATCCCAGCAGCCGTGCATGGAGTGGGGGAATTTATGACGAAGCAAGAAGGGGATGGTTATATAACCTGTCCCGGAATCCGAAGGGTCAGCAAGCTTTTCAGCAGGGGTTATGGAATAAATACCGGATCGAGGCCATCGGGGATACGATCAGGACCTGGATCAACGGGATCATGTGTGCAAATCTGGTCGATGGTGAAACGGCCTCCGGCTTGATTGCCCTGCAGGTTCATTCAGTTGGGGATGATCCCGAAAAGATCGGGAAGACGGTGAAATGGAGAAATATCAGAATTAAAACCGCAAATCTTCCGCAATCCCGCATTGAGCCCGATCCGGATGTAGTTGAAATAAATAATAACCCGAATACACTTACACCAACAGAAGTAAGAAAAGGATGGAGGTTGCTCTGGGATGGGAAAACATCGGACGGCTGGGGGGGAGCCAAAATTTCAGGATTCCCGGAAACGGGATGGCAGATGAAGGATGGCATCCTGACGGTTAAAGAAAGTGGGGGAGGGGAATCAGCGCATGGGGGCGATATCATCACGAAAAAAACATTCAGTGAATTTGAACTGATCGTTGATTTTATGCTCACGGAAGGAGCCAACAGCGGCATCAAATATTTTGTAGACCCGGAACTGAACAAAGGGGAAGGTTCAGCTATCGGGTTGGAATATCAGCTTCTGGATGACGACAGGCACCCGGATGCTAAAGAAGGTATAACAGGAAACAGGACACTTGCATCCCTGTATGATATGATCCCTTCCTACAATTTATCAGAAAATATGGAAAATAAAAGATTCAATGGAATAGGTCACTGGAACCGGGCAAGGATTGTGGTCAGGGGAAACCATGTGGAACATTGGCTAAACAACCTGAAAGTTGTCGAATTTGAAAGAGGATCCCAGATCTACCGTGCCCTTGTAGCCTATAGTAAATACAAGATCTGGCCTGGTTTCGGAGAATCTGATTCCGGACACATCCTTTTACAGGATCATGGGAATACAGTTCATTTCAGGAATATTAAAATCCGGGAATTCTAACAATCGTGATCATCAAAAGGCCTCGTTTTCATTTTCATAATCGTTTAACATCCCCAGGATTTTTTAATATGAAATCTGTTGTAACCATCCTTATCATTTTTTTATGGACCCTGACGGGGATCCGGGATACTTTTTCACAGGAAACCGAGATCATCTATCTTTCGGGAAAAGGATATGACGACGCCGTCGACTGGGAATTTTATTGTACTGAAGGCAGAAACAGCGGGAAATGGACCACCATTCCTGTACCTTCCTGCTGGGAACTCCAGGGATTTGGTAAATACAATTACGGACATGCGGCCGAAGAGGACAGGGGAAAGGAAAAAGGACTTTACAGGTATTCATTTGAAGGTGATCCCACCTGGAAAGGAAAAACTGTAAATATTGTCTTCGAAGGATCCATGACAGATACGGAAGTAATGTTGAATGGGAGAAAGGTTGGTCCTGTACATCAGGGAGCTTTTTACAGATTCAGCCATGACGTTACCCATCTCATTAAACCGGGCAGGGAAAATTTACTGGAGGTTGAGGTCAGCAAGCATTCTCAGAACGAATCAGTAAATGATGCGGAACGCCGGGCAGATTACTGGATATTCGGGGGGATCTTTCGTCCGGTCTACCTGGAGATCAGACCGGAGGAAAGTATCAGGAGAATCGCCGTGGATGCGAAGGCAAGTGGTCAGTTCCTTGCCGATATTTACCTGGATCATCCAGGGCAGGCGAACCGGCTTGAAATCCGGCTGTTTGATCTTTCCGGGGATGCCGTACAGCCGCCTCAATATTTTGATATCACCCCCGGATCTGAAAAACAGCAGATCTTCACACGGTTCAATGGTATCCGGCCGTGGAGCCCTGAATTTCCCCAATTATATGAAATCGAAATTCTTCTGGAGCAGGATGACCAGATCAAGCACAGGGTCCGGGAAAGGATCGGATTCAGGACGGTGGAGGTCAGGGAAAGGGATGGTATCTATGTGAATGGACAAAAGATCCGGTTAAAGGGAGTTTGCCGTCATAGTTTCTGGCCGGAAACCGGCAGGACTACGAGTAAATCCTTGAGCATCCAGGATGTACGGCTGATGAAGGAAATGAACATGAATGCAGTGCGCATGTCTCATTATCCTCCGGATGTACATTTTCTGGAAGCCTGTGATTCCCTGGGTTTATTCGTCCTTGACGAACTTGCCGGATGGCAGGCAGCATACGATACCGGGGTGGGTAAAAAACTGGTAATGGAAATGGTGATCCGGGATGTTAACTATCCTTCTGTAGTCATCTGGGACAATGGCAATGAAGGTGGGTGGAATACAGATCTTGATGATGAATTTATTAAATACGATCCTCAACAGCGGGAAGTCATCCATCCCCAGGAAAAATTCAGGAAAACGGATACCAACCATTATATCGATTATAATTATGGGACTCACGATGCCTTTAATGGCACCCATATCTTTTTCCCTACTGAATTTTTACATGGTTTATATGATGGTGGGCATGGGGCTGGCCTTGAAGATTTCTGGAACCTGATGCTTGACAGACCCAGATCGGCAGGGGGGTTTTTATGGGTATTTTCTGATGAGGCAGTGGTCAGGACTGATATGAATGGAAAGCTGGATGCAGACGGAAATCATGCACCGGACGGGATCCTTGGGCCACACAGGGAAAAGGAAGGCAGTTATTATACGATCAGGGAGATCTGGTCTCCTGTATTTATTGAAGACCGGTTGATCACAGAAAATTTTGACGGAAAATTCATGGTCGAGAACAGGTACCATTTTACGAATCTGAACCAGTGTAATTTCACCTATAAAATTGTTAAATTCCCGGCACCAGCTAATTTATCGGCGGGAAACCAGGTGGTAGCCTCCGGAAAGGTACAGGTTCCATCGATTGAACCGGGGGATAAGGGAGTGATTTGGTTTGATCTGCCGGAAATCTGGGAACAGGGTGATGTACTTTTTATAACGGGCTATGATCCCTATAAAATGGAGATTTTAACCTGGGACTGGGCAATTACCCTGCCTGTTGAATTCGTCAGGACCCGTATTAGTCCCGAATCTCCCGACAGGGCGGCTTATGAGGAAAATGAGAAAAATGTCGTGCTGTATGGAAATAATATTCAGGCAGTCATTGAAAAAAATTCCGGAATACTGCAGGAGATCAGTTCAGCGGGTGAAATTATTCCTTTCAGCAACGGTCCTGAACTGACGGGTGGTGAAGCGGAATTTAAGAATTTCAGCGTATTTCAGGAAGGCCAGAATGCAATTTATGTGGCATATTACACCGGGAATATTGAGCAAATACGCTGGACCATGTCTGGAAACGGTCTTCTGCGGCTTGAATTTATTTATTTTCCGACGAATCATCAGCCATTCTTCGGGATCAATTTTGATTTTCCTGAAACAGATATAAAAAAGATATCCTGGCTGGGGAAGGGACCTTACCGGGTATGGAAGAACCGGTTAAAAGGAAATCAATTAAATACCTGGGAGAAGGATTATAACAATACCATTACCGGGGAAACTTATGAATATCCGGAATTCAAAGGATATTTTGCTTCATTATACTGGGCAAATTTCACTACACGTGGACGTCCTTTTACTGTCTACTGCGCAACAGAAGATGTTTATCTTCGCCTTTTTACCCCTGAACAACCTGAAGCGGATCCGAGATATACCGAGGTTACATTTCCTGAAGGTGAAATTTCCTTTTTAAATGGCATCAATGCCATCGGTACAAAATTCAAAGCCACGGAATCCCTTGGGCCGCAGTCCCAGCTTAACATGTATCAACGTCAAGCGACTGACCGGAATATTAACCTGGAACTTCTATTTGATTTCAGATAGTTCAAAATCCATAATGGCATATGATGAAAATCGATTTTAACCTGAACATCAAAAACCTGAAGAAAAAGATTGAAAATTTCTGGGAATTATCGGGTAAAAAGATACGCCTCATCGGTGAGAGCGGACCAAAAAATGAAGGGGCTCCTGTCTTCACGGTGGAAGGAAAATACACATCGAGGGGATGGACAGAATGGACACAGGGATTTTTATACGGGTCGGCCATTCTGCAATATGACGTCACCGGGGAAGAATTTTTTCTTGAGCTGGGGAAAAACGGAACCCTGAAACATATGACAGATCATCTGTCCCACATGGGTGTACATGATCACGGATTTAACAATATCAGTACCTACGGGAATTTATTGCGCCTGATGGTTGAAGGAAAGGTCAGTGAGAACGAATGGGAACGTAATTTCTACGAACTGGCGCTTAAAGTGTCAGGGGCTGTTCAGGGTTCCAGGTGGACTCGGATCGAGGATGGCGGCTTTATTTATTCATTCAATGGCCCTCATTCTCTGTTCGTCGATACCATCAGGTCAGTAAGAATATTGATGCTGAGTCATATGCTGGGACAGAAATTGTATGGAGAACGGGATATGGCAATTAATCTTCTTGAACGGGGACTGCAGCATATCCGGGCGACTGCCCGTTATTCGGTTTTTTATGGGGAAGGAAAGGATATATATGATATACCTGGCAGGGTGGCTCACGAAAGTATATTCAATACCAATGACGGTTCCTTCAGATGTAATAATTCCCAGCAGGGTTTTTCAGGATATACAACCTGGACAAGGGGACTTGCATGGGCGATACTGGGTTTCGCCGAAGAACTCGAATTCCTCGATTATGTACCGGATGAGGAATTGAAGCTGGTTGCCGATCGCCATGAAATTGAAGAACTCATGCTAAAAGCGGCAAAAGCAACATCTGATTTTTATATAAAACATACACCGGTGGATGGAATACCCTATTGGGATACGGGTGCTCCGGGGTTAAATCAAATGAAGGATTACCTGGATAAACCTGCCGATCCATTCAATGATTTTGAACCTGTTGACAGTTCCGCGGCTGCCATTGCCGCCCAGGGTCTGATCAGGCTCGGAAAATACATGGAGGATATCGGACAAAATGAAGACAGTAAGAAATATGGACAGGCAGGGCTTACCGTACTTGACCGGCTGTTGGGTGAACCCTATATTTCAAGTGGGGATGACCACCAGGGATTGATCCTCCATTCCATTTATCACAGACCGGGGGGGTGGGATCACCGGATGAGGAACCAGAAGGTTCCATCCGGCGAATCAAGTATGTGGGGGGATTACCATGCCAGGGAACTGGCCTTATATGTTCTGAAAATGATCAATGAAGAATCAAATTACCGTTTCTTTAATTGTTTATAATGGCGGGAAAAAAGCAGAATTCTTTGTCGCGGCTCTGCCTTCATACGATAACCACCAAACCCTGGCCACTTGAAATGGCTGTGGAAAAATATATTTTATCAGGGATCAGGGGAATCTCCGTCTGGCGGAATTATCTCCATGGCAGGGACCTGAATGAAAGCAGCAGGATATTGAAGGAATCCGGACTGGAGGTGGTGTCCCTGGTGCGTGGAGGATTTTTTACCGGTGCAAGTTTTAATACACGAAAAAAGGCATTGGATGATAATAAAGCGGCGGTGGACGAAGCTGCGGCGATCAATGCCGGAATGCTGGTTCTGGTATGTGGAGCTACCCCTGGACAATCCCTGGAGGTTTCCCGCGGCCAGATCAGAACGGCGCTTGAAACCCTGGTTCCCTATGCGGAAAAAAATAATATCAGATTGACAATTGAACCACTCCATCCAATGTATGCGGATTCCCGGTCCGCCATCAACACATTGGAGCAGGCCAATGAATTGGCAGAATACTTCAACTCCCCCTGGCTTGGGATAGCGGTGGATGTATACCATCTCTGGTGGGATCCTCATCTTGAAGAGCAGATCCACCGTTGTGCTCAGGGGAATAATCTTTATGCCGTACATATCTGTGACTGGAAATCTCCGACATTGGATATGCTGAATGACCGGGAGCTTATGGGAAAAGGGATCATTGAATTGAATAGAATTATTGGCTGGATAGAAAAAAAAGGTTTTTCCGGATTTTATGAAATTGAAATTTTCTCAGACAGATACTGGAAGTCTGACCAGGATGATTTTTTAAAGGAAATTATTAAATCTTATTTAAGATATGGATTATAAATTCGAATCATATGGATATCATTAATTTGGGCATTATTTTGAATGGAGTGACCGGAAGAATGGGAACCAATCAACATTTGATGCGTTCCGTGCTGGAAATCATCCGGCAGGGTGGGGTGAAATTGCCTGATGGCCGCATGATTATCCCGAAGCCTGTGCTTGTTGGGAGAAATCCTGATAAGCTGAAAAAATTAGCGGATATATCTGGCCTAAGTCAATATACCACCGATCTGGATGAAGTACTTTCCGATAATAGCTATCATGTTTATTTTGATGCCCAGACTACCGGGCTCCGTTTTGAGGCCGTTAAAAAGGCGGCAAAAGCAGGAAAACATATATATTGTGAAAAACCAACGGCAACAGATACCAGCAAAGCACTGGAAATGTACCGGATCTGTGAAAATGCAGGTGTTAAACATGGAGTGGTCCAGGATAAATTCTGGCTGCCCGGATTGAGGAAATTAAAACGGTTGATTGATCAGGGATTTTTTGGACGGATCCTGTCAGTGCGTGGTGAATTTGGATACTGGGTTTTTGAAGGTCGCAGCATACCCGGTCAGCGGCCTTCCTGGAATTATAAAAAGGATCAGGATGGCGGGATCATCCTGGACATGTTGTGTCACTGGAGATATGTGCTTGACAATTTGTTTGGGGCTGTTAAAATGGTTTCATGCCTGGGGGCGACCCACATAAAGGAACGATTTGATGAAAATGGTATGAAATACAAAGGGACAGCTGATGACGCTGCCTATACCACCTTTCTGCTTGAAAATGATATTGTTGCTCATTTCAACTCCTCCTGGTGTACACGGGTAAGAAGGGATGACCTGCTGACTCTGCATGTTGACGGGACAGATGGTTCAGCAGTGGCTGGTTTACGCGAATGTTATATTCAGCAATATTTTATGACCCCTAAACCAGTCTGGAATCCTGATATTGAACAGCCGATTGATTTTTACCAGGACTGGTCCAGGGTACCTGAGCAGGAATTTTTCGACAATGCCTTCAAGGCCCAATGGGAGCTGTTTTTAAAGCATGTGGTAAATGATGATCCATTCCCATGGAATTTATACGAAGGGGCCAAGGGTGTTCAGCTGGCTGAACTGGGTTATGAAAGCTGGAAGATGAAAAAATGGTTAGACATCCCCAATTTGAAATAGAAAATGAACAGGGTAGCATTAATTACCGGTGGCACCCGTGGTATTGGCCTTGGTATTGCAAAATGCCTGTCCATGGAGGGATTTGAACTTATCCTGAACGGGATCCGTGCAGAATCGGAAGTTGAGCATGTGACATCGGCACTCAGAAAGGAAGGGATCCGGGTTTATTATATACAGGGAAATACCGGTATTGAACATGACAGGAATGAGATCATACATTTTACCCGTGAAAAATTCGGCAGGCTGGATATCCTTGTCAATAATGCCGGGATAGCACCGCGGGAACGAAAAGATATACTTGAGACAACCCTGGATAGTTTTGAGGAAGTATTGAATGTCAATTTAACAGGACCTTATTTCCTGACTCAGCTGGCTGCAAACTGGATGATAGCCCAGGGAAAAAGGGACATTAATTTCAGGGGGATTATTGTTAATATATCTTCCATTTCTGCCACTGTGGCCTCCGTTAACAGGGGTGAATATTGTATTTCAAAGGCCGGGATGAGTATGGTAACGAAACTCTTTGCCGCCCGGCTGGGAGAATATAATATCCCGGTTTATGAAGTAAGACCGGGAGTGGTGGATACGGACATGACTGCCGGGGCAAAAGAAAAATATGACAGATTAATAGGAGAGGGTCTATGTGTTCAGAAAAGATGGGGAAAACCTGAGGATGTAGGCAGGGCGGTAGCATCCCTGGTTCGGGGGGATTTCCCGTACTCCACCGGTCAGGTGATCATGGTGGATGGAGGTTTGACCATTTCAAGGCTTTAAAAAAATGAAAAGAAGAAAAAGAATTATATGGATTTCTACGGCCATCGCAGCCATTCTTTTATCAGTAATAACCTTCACTCCATTGGTCATCCCTTTAAATAATTTCAAACCGGAATTATTGGGGATGCCCTATACACTATGGGCAGGTATTCTGGTTATGATAGCCTATATTTTGAATACGTTAATAGCCATTTTTGTTCATCCCGGAAACGATAACGACAGATAGATTATGTTGCATTGGTTATTGATCATCGGCCCGGTTTATGTGGGAATT
Organism: Cyclobacteriaceae bacterium; assembly: GCA_018224645.1. GTDB lineage: Bacteria > Bacteroidota > Bacteroidia > Cytophagales > Cyclobacteriaceae > JAGTVG01. Next base: position 7,701 of record JAGTVG010000002.1, on the reverse strand, counting down.
TTAATATTTCTGGCATGGTTCAGCCGGCGGGGAATAAACAATGCTTCCGATTTTATGATGGGCGGATTTAATGTAGGGACTGTGCTGGGATTTATGACCTTTGCAGCCACCCTGTTCAGTACGTTTACCATGATGGGCATGCCTGATTTTTTCAGGATTCATGGCATAGGTGCCTGGATATTCCTGGCTGTTTCCGACGGGGCAATGGTCTACTTTATTCTCTGGTTCGGCTACAGGCTCCGGGCATTATCTAAAGCCAGGGATTTTAGAGGTATGTCTGGCTTGCTGAAGGAAATTTATGACACAAAATGGGCCTCCTACCTGTATTTTGCTGTTATTTTTATTTTTCTGATCCCTTATGTTGCCATCCAGATCAGGGGTATTTCAATATTTCTGGATGCTGCATTCCAGGATCTTATGCCTTACTGGGCATGGGCGCTGATCATCGTGGGGATCATGATCATTTACAGTGAGACCGGAGGTCTGAAGGCGATCATGTACAGCGATACTTTACAGGGGATCCTGCTGCTGACCGTGGTCTGGATAATCGCTTTTCGCCTGCTTGAGGATTCGAATGGCATGAAAGTTTTGTTTGATGAAGTAAAATCAATTGACCCGGAGCTTTTATCTGTGCCCGGACCTGCAGGCCTTTTCAACATACAATTTCTTGTCGCTTCCTTTATCGCCATCCTCATGATCCCGGTCACCCAGCCGCAGATATCCACCCGCTTAATGGTCATGAGAAGCCTGGGTGCAATGAAACGGATGAGTATTGGGGTCGGCTTTTTTGCCATGCTGGTAATATTTCCAACGGTAATCATCGGGATGTATGGCGCCGTTAATTACACCGGGGTACCAACGGCAGATTTTCTATCTGGCGTTCTGATTTATGAACATCCGGAACTCCTGGCCACCCTGGTTATGATCGGGCTGATCGCAGCCGCCATTTCCACAAGTGATTCACAGATCTTTGCCATGGGCTCTGAATTGAGATCATTACTCAAAGGGGATGAAATTTCCGTTTTGAAAAAAACAAAAGCGGGGATGTTGATTTTTGCCTTTTTCGCCTTTATTTTCTCATTGATCAGTTCGGATCAGCTGGTAATGCTTGCCAGGGTCAGTTTTGCAGGGACAGCCATGATTTCCCCTGTTATTTTAGTGGCGGTTTTTTTTCGTGACAAAGCAACAAAATCAATTCTATGGATATCATCAATTGCCGTTATTGCTTTTATCCTTTCATTGATCGGTTGGTTGCCGCCCCTAATACTGAAAATTCAAACTGATTTATTCCTTTTTATTATCCTTTTTATCACTACAGCTTTACATATATTGATTCCGGGAAAAAATTGACTACTTTTTACTGTGACATATGATCAGATCATTATGAATTTCTTATCTTCGTGAATCGACTAGAGAATTTGACCTAAACCACCTACAGAATGCCTCATCTTTGGAAACCATTGATTGTCTGGATCTTTCTGTGTGTAATTATCCTTCTCCCTGGAAGAAATGCTTCTGCTGCAGGCATTGTTGACACTCTTTTCCAATCGGAAAGAATCATTGAGATGGAACTACGATCTGATTTTTCGGCTATTCAGGAAGATCGTGCTGAAGAACCTGAAAATCATGACGGGGAATTGATTTATCTGACGAATAAGTCCGATACGGTCAGATTATCTGTCCTGGTAATGGCCAGGGGAAATTTTCGACGTGATCCTCTAAATTGCAGTTTTCCACCCATCATGGTGAATTTTAAAAAGAAGGAAGTTGAAAATACCCTGTTTGACAATCAGAATAAATTAAAACTGGTGACCCCATGCCAGACGGAAGAGGATGTATTGGAAGAATACCTGATCTATAAAATGTATAACCTCGTTACCGATATCAGTCACCGTGTCAGACTTGTCAAAATGTTTTATTTTGATACAGGCAGAAATAAAAGGTTATTTGAAAGGTATAGTTTTTTTATTGAGGATGAAGATCATGTAGCAGAAAGGAATGATTGTTTTGAAAAGGATAAGTTTATCACGCCCTTTGATATGGATCAGGACAATGTTAAAAAAATGAGTGTCTTTCAGTACATGATCGGGAATAAGGATTGGTATATAACTTCAAGACATAATATTAAAATTCTTCAGCCGCTTGATACCACCAAAGTTCCCTATGCCTTACCTTATGATTTTGATTTTTCAGCTTTTATCAATGCCGATTACACAAAACCCAAGGGTGTTCCGGATGAAATGCTTGAAAATCGACGGGTGTATAAGGGATTATGTTATTCCAGGGAAGAATTTTATGAGATTTTTGAATTTTATCGTGGATTGCGCCCGCAATTCGACGCACTTATTATGCAAATGGATGGGATCTCAAAATACAGCCGGAAGCTGGCGGTAAGATATATCGGGTATTTTTATAACGTTATCGAGGATGACGCCCTGATTGAAAAAGAATTTTATGGAACGTGTAATACCAGGAAGGACTATTTTAAATTTGAATAATAACCTTGCTGTATATTCTTTTTTTTCATTTCATTATGAATGCACTGACCAGGAAAAATCCGGATTTTACTGCCGTAAGGGTGTTGAGTTTCATAAATGATGTGGAGGTAGGAAGATGCCTGCACTCAACAGCGCTGGTTTCCCTCGTTATGTTGTTTCCATATTTATGCCGGGCAATTGATGCTTACTGTGCCGGTAAAATCTATTGGGGATTTTTTTTCTCATCCTTTCCGTTTGTTCCGTAACCATCTTTCTTTTTGCTGAACTTGATGCCTATTCCCGGTTTCAGAATTACAAAATGATCAGGGACCTGATTTTCCATCATGGGTTCCAGGGCAGAATCATCAGGAACTTCAGCCATTCAAAATGCCAGCGTGAGGCTGCATATTTCGCAGCCAGTGATCTTGGTTTTAAAAGGGAAATCAAAGAATATTTCAGGGAAAGCGGATACAGATGGTACCATGTATTTCCTGATTTTTTATGGAAACATCCTGATTATTTGTTATCGAAATATTTCTGGTTGACAACTTTTTTTACAAAATCCTATCCGTCAAAATATCTGAACTTCTGTTGACAAAAGCAACAGATCTTTTTGAACGTAAAACGCGTGATTCAGAGAGCATATGGGGACTTCAATATCTGGCTTGGACCAAATCAACTAAAATTTCAGCCAGCCCAACATAAATGATCAACAATCGTTTAATTTGTATGAATAATAAGCGAGAGGAATGATTGTTAATATTACCGATGGATTGAAAACAGCTGAACGTATTAAAAATATATATATAATAGCCATTAAGGGGCTTTTTATGTTCCTTTTGGTTTTTTCGGCAGGCTGCAACAAGCATGAGGATATCCAGATACCTTTTGTTCCCGCAGATATCAGGTCGGTGAATCTATATATCGATGAGAGCATGGATGTTTATTATTTGTGGAAGGATAATATGCCGGTTAATCTGAATCCTGATACTGAACCCGATCCAAAGGAGTATTTCGATAAACTTTTATATAAGATTGAAGACAGATGGTCCTTTATCACAGAGGATTACCAGGAACTGATCAATCATTTTTCGGGGATCGAATACAGTTTCGGACATAATTTTAAACTGTTCAGGGAAGAAGGATCTGACAATGTTTTCGGGATCGTACAATATGTCGTAAAAAATTCTCCAGCTGATGTTGCAGGACTTGACAGAGGGGATGTATTTTATGCTGTGGATGGTATAAGGCTTACCATCAATAATTATCTTGGTCTACTATTTGAAAAAGATTCCTATTCTCTGGGAATGGCAGATATCGTCGAGGGAGAGATCATCTCAAATAATGAAGAGGTAAATCTGTTGGCTGCAGAATTCCAGGAAAATCCGGTTTATTTGGATACAGTCTATAACCTTTCAGGCAGAAATATCGGATATTTTGTGTACACCCAGTTCATACAGAACTTTAACCAGAATTTGGAGGATCTTTTTGCCAGTTTCAAGTCCCAGAATGTATCGGACCTGGTTATTGATCTGCGTTATAATCCGGGTGGTTCCATCAGTACAGCCAGATTACTGGCCAGCCTGATCGCCCCGGCAGACGCGGTAAGCAGCGAATCGGTCTTTGCCCGGTATATCTGGAATGATAATATCGAACAATACTGGCTGGATGAGGAAGGTTCGGAATCCCATAACCTGATGATCAAATTTTTAAACACCGGGAATAACATGGATCTGGATAAAGTATATTTCCTAGTCACAAATAATTCAGCCTCTGCCAGTGAAACACTGATCAATGGATTGCTGCCTTACATGGATGTGGTGCTGATCGGGGAAACTACCAGTGGTAAATATACCGGAAGCATTACACTTCACGATGAAAAACGGTCCTTTAACTGGGCCATTCAACCGATCGTCCTGAAAACAGCCAATGCAAATGGTGAAACTGAATTCAGGGATGGATTTGCACCGGATTACCTGATTATGGATGATTTGTTTTCACCGCTTGGGAGTTATGGAGAGGGCATGCTGACTGAAGCTTTGGAATTGATCACCGGGATTCCTTCGGATCAGCTGGCAAGAAAGGCTCATCCTGAATTTCTGAAAAATGCAAGTCCTTTGATTTCAGGAGGTCGTATGCCGGTGGAAGACAGACAGGAATTGTGGATCGATAATTTCAGGGAATAAGAATCCGGTATTTCCTTTCCGTAATATTTACTATTATATTTCTTTTTCATTAATATCCCTTTGATGTACAGGATTGTATTTTCCCTTCTTGTGGTGTTTATTTTTGGGGCCTGTTCGCCTGAGGAACCTGTATTTCCCCCGAATCCGGTCACTACCCCCCCCGAAAAATTCCTGAAGGAATATTATGAGGAGAACAACCTGATGCAATCCTTTGAATACGACAGTAACCGGCTTGTACTCCAGAAAACCTATTCCAGCAGAGGAGAATCAAGTTTCAGTTTTTTTTATGGCCTGAATGGCAGACTTGACAGTACCTGGGTGCGACAGCGTGTTTTTCCACGGGATCTTTACTTTCATCATGAGGATTCTCTGATCACCTCTTTTGAAGTTTGGAATGGAGGCAGGATACGTCAATGGGTTCTATTCGATCGTGATAACCGCGGCCGGATCGTCCGGATGGTGCGGGTAAGCCTGGCATCCGGTCTGCTCCTTGATGTTAGGTTCGAATGGGATGGGGCAAATATTCTGAAATATGAAGCTACAGATTACAGGGGACTTACGGTAGCGACATACGTATATGAATTCAAATACGACGAATTCCGAAATCCCTATAGATCTGTATTTCATGCCACAGGATTCAATTTCATTGACTACATCCCCCTCACGGAGAACAACTGGCTGGAGCTGACGGTTTATCGCAAGGACGATCCTGCAGGCACAAAGGTCTTGTACACCAATGTTTTCGGCTATGGGGGTAATTATCCGTTTGTGAAGGAAAGTACACAGGTGATTGATAAGGTCCGTCGCAGGATTTATGCAGAATATAAATACTGAATATTGCCTGTCCTCTATCAGGATTCAGGTCTCAGATGAACAGGATGTAACCTTCACCAGATTTCCCGGGCAAATTCAAGATTTTTATCCTGATTGTCAGGGTTCTTTTTGTTCATCATGAATCCGGCAAAGTACTATTTCACGAATGGCGGGACAAATACTGAATCCGGTATTTCATAATAAGACCTCAGGCGCAGCAGTTCTTCCTTCATACTCCTGATTTCCACTTCATAGTATGGGTCGTTATAAACGCTTTGCATTTCATCCGGGTCTTTTTCCAGATCAAAAAATTCCCAAACATTGTCAGTATAATAATTGATGAGTTTATAACGCTGGCTCCGGACGCCCTCATGCCTGGGAACGCCATGGCCTCCATGTTCATAATAGTGATAATATATTGATTTCCTCCAATCATCCGGGGGAACTTCATCCAGGATGGGAACAAAGGATCTACCCTGCATTTCCTCCGGAATTTCGAGGCCGGCGATGTCCAGCAGCGTAGGGGCATAGTCGATATTCTGGACCATGCCCTGTATCCTGGTGCCGGGAAAGATTTTTCCGGGCCATCGCATCAACAGAGGCATCTGCAGGGCTTCTTCATACATGAGCATTTTTTCTGCCCAGCCGTGCTCACCGGTGAAATAACTCTGATCGGAACAATATATCACAATGGTATTTTCAGCCAGTTCACCTGCATCAAGAAAATCCACTAATTTTCCCACATTTTCATCAATAGCATCCACAACCCTGAGGTAATCCTTAATGAAACGTTGGTACCAGTATTTTTTTTCCATGTCACCTGCCAGCATTCCTTTAGCCTTCATTTCCTCGTATTCGGCATTCCATGGATCATAATAGGCATGATATCTTTTTCTTTCCTCTTCCGTCATCCTGGCAAAATATATATACCTGTTCCCTGAAAGGTCATAGGTGCGGTAAGGTGGGATCAGATTACTTTTCCAGATGAACATATTGACTTCCCTGGCATACCTGGCCCTGTGTTCATAATCATCATATAATGTTTCAGGTTCAGGTATGGAATCCTCGCTGTTATTTTCAAGAAATCGGAATTCAGGCATTCTCGGCACGTGAACAGCCTTGTACTGCACAAGCGGCAAAAAAGGTTTGGATGGATCTCTTATATCCCTGAGCCAGTTTATTGCTTCCTTGGTGACGAGATCTGTTGAATAGCCTGACTCATCCGTGTTTCCTTTTTCACTGGAAAGGAAGCTGGGATTATAATAGAATCCCTGTCTCCCGGCTCCGGTCAGTATTTTAAAATAATCATATTCATCACCAGGATCACTGTTGAGATGCCATTTTCCGATTAGTGCAGTCTCATAACCGTTCTTTTTGAAGATCCTCGGGAACTGAGTCTGTGATCCGTACCAGGGTGATCCATTCGTATATACGCCATTTTTATGGTTATGCTTTCCTGTGAGGATACTCGAACGGCTTGGAGCGCAGATTGAATTTGCACAGAAGCTGTTGATGAAGATAGCCCCTTCGGTAGCCAGCCTGTCGATATTTGGGGTATGGTTAATGCTGTCACCATATGCACTGATGGTCCGGTTGGCATGATCATCGGACATGATAAATATAAAATTGGGTTTAGTATTTTCAATGCGGCTGGAATCACATCCCACGGCTGAAAGGATAGCGATCAATATTAAATAAATGTATCTGGCTGATGGTTTCATTTTCTGATCATTCCTTCATTTGGCATCAGTTTGATAGATTTTCAATCTTTAATAATCAAAATCCAGTGCATCCAGCCCCTGTTGTATTTCAGAACTGCTCATGAACAGGTCCCAGCACAAAGCGGTGCGGTAATTTTCAATCATTATGATGATCGGCCCCTGATCAATAGCCAGATATGAGGAGGCAACCCAATTCTCTGTAAAGTTAAATGCATCGTAAAAGCCAAAATCACCCCATATCCGGTCGCCGAGTATGTAATAAAAATGCCGTAATGCCTGCATGGATTCTTCCGGTGTAAAGGGAAATGACGAGAGGGCAGCGGTCGGAGTGATAACCCCCTGGTCATTTGTCGGTGAGTGAGCCGAATATCCCTCATCGTTATCGCTGGCAGTCAATCCCCAGCATACTTCATTATATCCGATCCATCCTAAAGGATTGTCAATACAATAGGCCCTGTTGATCAGGGTGTGGGCACCGGCTTGTTCCCAATAATCTGTATACTG
>JAGTVG010000001.1 GCA_018224645.1 Cyclobacteriaceae bacterium | reverse complement strand
TATTGACAATAGAATGCAACAGAGTTGAAACACCAACGGATTATAAATTCCTCGATACAGGGTTAAGGTTTGAAGAAAGGGTGGACGATCGGATCAGTCAATTAACCCTGGAGGAAAAAATAGGACAATTGAATTATGATGCTCCGGCAATTGAAAGGTTGGGCATACCCCCCTATAACTGGTGGAATGAGTGCCTTCATGGGGTTGGGAGGGCCGGAATGGCCACGGTCTTTCCGCAGGCTATCGGTATGGCCGCCACATGGAACCAGGATTTAATGTTAGAGATCGGCTGTGTGATATCTGATGAAGCCAGGGCCAAACATCATGATTTTGCCAGGTCGGGTAAAAGAAATATCTATTACGGGCTTACATTCTGGACGCCGAATATCAATATATTCAGGGATCCACGCTGGGGAAGGGGTCAGGAAACGTATGGGGAGGATCCCTATCTTACCGCCGGCATGGCTGTACCCTTTATCCGGGGCCTGCAGGGAGATGATGAAAAATACCTGAAGCTTGTAGCGACGGCAAAACATTTTGCGGTTCATTCAGGGCCTGAGCATTCCAGACATAGCATCAATCTTGAGGTAAGCCATGTGGATCTTTATGAAACTTATCTTCCGGCCTTTGAAGCAACGATCAGGGAGGCTGACGTGGCATCGGTCATGTGCGCATATAACCGGGTAAGGGGTGAGGCCTGTTGCGGAAGCAATCTACTGCTGAATTCCATTCTGAGAAATGAATGGGATTTCCAGGGATACGTTGTCTCGGATTGCGGTGCCCTCAGTGATTTCTACAGGAAGAATACCCATGAAATTGTTACGAGTCCTGAAGAGGCAGCCGCATTGGCTTTTAGCACAGGAACTGATCTTAATTGCGGCAGTACCTCCCAATATTTATTACAGGCTGTGGAACAGGGTCTTATCTCAGAAGAGAACATTGATGTCAGTTTAAAACGTCTGTTCCTCGCCAGGTTCAGACTCGGCATGTTTGATCCCGAAGAAGATAACATTTACGCATCCATTCCCATTGGGGAAGTCCGCAGCCAGGAAAATTTAGAAAAATCCTTACAGGCATCACGGGAATCCATTGTTTTGCTGAAGAATGAAGGCATCCTTCCACTTACAAAAGGCATGGAACAGGTGGCTGTCGTTGGTCCGTTGGCTGATGATTACCGGGTCCTGCTGGGCAATTATCATGGAACCTCCGATAAACTTATCACCCCGCTTTCAGGCATAAAGAGCCTGCTGAATGGTTCGGAAACAAGGGTCTCCTATGCACCCGGTTGTCAGATCACCACAGGGATTCCCAATCTTGTTCCAATCCAATCCCAGTATTTGTTGTCAGAAGACAGCACAACAGATGGGTTATCGGCGCGATATTATGGCAACCGTGATTTTAGCGGTCCCCCTGCCTTCGAAAGGATTGATGATAATGTGAATTTCTGGTGGTATGACCAATCACCCGTATCCGGGGAGAGCGCTGATGAATTTTCAGTCATTTGGGAAGGATACATTGAGGCTCCCTATACCGATCAATATGCCATTGGCATGAATGCATGCAATGGGGTTAATTTATATTTTCAGGATTCACTCAGGATTCGGTTTGATAATGTGCACCACCCGCTACAGCAAACCTTCGTGGTAAATCTGAAAAAGGGAGAAAAATATCCTGTTAAAATTGAATTCTATAATTACGGGAATGATCCCCAGGCGCATCTCCTGTGGGGCAGACCCGGTGAAATCCTGGAGGAAGAAGCTGTTGCCCTTGTCAATAAATCGGATGTTGCTATTTTATTCCTTGGATTGTCCCCATACCTGGAAGGTGAAGAAATGCCCGTCAGTGTGGAAGGATTTTCAGGGGGGGACAGGACTGATATAAAATTACCTTCCACCCAGTTAAACCTGATGAATAAGGTACTGGAAACCGGCAAACCAGTCGTACTGGTTCTGATGGGTGGGTCTGCAATTGCTGTAAACGAAGCTGATCAGCATGTACCGGGGATCTTACATGCCTGGTATCCGGGCGAATCGGGCGGGAAGGCTATTGCGGAAGTATTATTTGGAGAGGTAAATCCTTCCGCTAAACTGCCTGTAACCTTTTACCGTTCCGTGGAAGATCTTCCTGATTTCGAAGATTACCGTATGCAGGACAGGACCTATAAATATTTTCAGGGGGAGGTTCTGTATCCTTTCGGACATGGCCTTTCCTACACCCGGTTTGAATTCTCAGATTTATCCGTCGAACCCTCTGAATTGTTAACTGCCGGAAATTTAACCGTGAGCGTAAAAATCAAGAACGAGGGAGACAGTTATGGAGCGGAGGTGGTTCAACTGTTCCTTAAAGATCAGAATGCGAGCTTTCCTGTTCCCGATCTTTCTCTTGAAGGTTTCCAAAAAGTATTTTTAGCACCCGGGGAGGAAAAGAATGTCCGGTTTACGATAACGCCGGATCAACTGGCGATCATCAATGAAAGGGGGGAACGGGTACTTGAACCAGGGTCTTTCCAGGTATATGTTGGCGGTAAACAACCCGGAATGACCGGAAATGCTGATAATCCCAACACAGGGATTATGGAGGCGGAAATTGAGTATGTAGGCCCGTTTGAGACCATCGAGTGATCATCGGGCGCCGCATCTTTTTTTCAAATAGTTATAAAAATCAACCTGCGCCCTTTTAACGGGAGGTTTTA